>JALYGI010000560.1 GCA_030777185.1 Pseudomonadota bacterium | reverse complement strand
GTGCGAACGGCTTGCTGCACCTCGTCAGGCACAGGGATCTTGGCGGGGGAACGGACCAGGTCGCCGTCAACTGGTTCCTCATGTCCGCTCATCATCGCCCCCTGCGTCGAGAAAGGTGGTGACCCCGACAGGATTCGAACCTGTGGCCCTCAGATTAGGAATCTGATGCTCTATCCTGCTGAGCTACGGGGCCAGCCGGACGCTGGTTAAGCTCAGGGGTCACACCCGTCAATTCTCATCCTTTTTACGGGCCTGCGGGAGCGGGAAAAAGACGATCTGTTAACCAGATCACTTAAATCCTTTCCCAACGGAGCGACGGGATGGATATTGAATTTCAGCAGGAACAGCCGAAACTCGGCCTCAGACCCACGCGCACCTTGATGATCGACCTGCTGGAGCGCGCACTTCTGCTCCTGGTGCTCGGATGGTTCTTGATCCGCTCGTGCCCAGTTTCACGCAAGAACCTTACAACCTGCTCTTAGCTGCCTCGGAGGCGTTCACGGTCTTGCTGGTGCTGATCCGCAAGCCCGGCCAAATGGCTTCGACCCCTCATGTCTGGGCGGTGGCGGTGGTCGGCACTTGCGCCCCGCTCTTTGTTATGCCGGAAGGCGCGATCATTATCTCACCAGCGATCGGCGCATCTTTCATGTGCGCTGGCCTGCTCCTCAGCTTGTCAGCCAAGCTGTTCCTCAATCGCAGTTTCGGGATCGTCGCCGCCAATCGCGGCGTCAAAAGCCGCGGTCCATACCGGCTGGTGCGTCACCCGATGTATCTCGGCTATTTCATCACTCAAACAAGCTTCCTGCTGCTCAGCATGTCGATCTGGAACGTAGCAGTTTATGGCATAGGATGGATCGCGCTGCTCCTGCGTATGGATGCCGAGGAGGCGTTCCTGTCCAGAGACGCGCAATATCGCGACTATGCTGAGTCCGTTCGCTACCGGCTGATTCCGGGTATTTGCTGAGGCGACCCGCTTCAATTCTCCTGGCCCGGCTCAATGACTGGTAAGGGAAGCGGGATGACTTGGATCCCTTCCCTTAGCAGCGCCGCCGTCTGTTCCCACGTCGCGCTACCGTGGATCGACCGAGCTTCGGCCTCGCCGGCCTGTATGGCGCGCGCCTCGTCCGTGAAGCTCTCGCCGACATAAGTGGAAGAAGCGAGCATTTGCTTCTGAACGGCCGCCATAGCAGCCAGCATTTCCTTCATCGCGCCTGGATCGGAAGCGACCATGGCTTGCAAGGCCAGGTCCTGACTTGCTTGATTCCCCTTTGCCCCGACACGCGGTGCCATCACAGCCTTCTCGACCCGTTCCGACCCGCACAGCGGGCAGGTGACGAGCCCACGCTGGCGCTGGCTTTCATAGTCCGGCGACGATCCGAACCATGCTTCGAACACATGGCCCGCGGGCGAGCATCTGAGATCGAACACGATCACGGTGCGACCTCCGGCTCCGGGATTGCGCGGCGATGGCGGATCGCCGGAATTCGCGCGCGCACCCGCTCCACCTGGTCCCGATCGATTTCGGCGAAGCCGAGGCCGGGCGCCTGCCCCATATCCAGCAGCACTTGACCCCAGGGATCGACGACCAGGGAGTGGCCGAAGGTCTCGCGCCCGTCCTGGTGCCGCCCGACCTGGGCAGCGGCGACGACGAACACGCCCGCCTCGATGGCGCGGGCACGAAGCAGCACGTGCCAGTGCGCCTGCCCTGTCGGGACGGTGAATGCCGCCGGAACGCTGAGGATCGTCGCCCCTGCCCCCGTCAAGGCTCGGTACAGATCCGGGAAGCGCAAGTCGTAGCAGACCGAAAGCCCCAGCTTTCCCAGCGGCGTTTCCGCCACGACTGCATGCTGGCCCGGAGCATAGGCCGCTGACTCCCGCCAGCTCTCGCCGGTCGGCAGATCGACGTCGAAGAGGTGGATCTTGTCATAGCGTGCCCGGATCTGCCCCACCGGGTCAATCAGGAAGCCGCGGTTCACGAGCCGCCCGTCCTCCCGCTCACCCGCCAGCGCCAGCGATCCGATATGCACCCATATGCCTGCCCGCTGGGCCGCTGCCCTGACCGCGGCGAGCACGACATCGTCCGCCTCATTCCTCAAATGCTGGCTGGCGCGTTGCCGATCCTGATCCAGGAGGCCGCTCATTTCAGGCGTGAACAGGATCGCTGCGCCCCCGGCTGCCGCTTCTTCGACCGCCCCGACCAAATCGTGTGCGTTGGCCTCCGGGTCGATCCCGGTCTGCGCCTGAAGGATGGCGAGCTTCATTCAGGCCTTGAGGAGTGCATCGAGCTTTCCAGCATGCTCGAGCGCGGCCAGGTCGTCCGAGCCGCCGACATGGCGCCCGTCGATGAAGATTTGAGGCACCGTCGTTCGGCCATTGGCACGGCTGAGCATCTCCTGCCGTTTTTCGCCGCCCATGCTGATCTCATATTCCTCGAAATCGACCCCCTTGTCGCCGAGCAGCTTCTTTGCCCGGGCGCAGTAGGGGCAGAATGTCTTGGTGTAGATTTCGACGTGCGGCATTTGGAACGGCTCCATTTGTATCCGGATCGAGGTGTGGCCACCCCGCGCCATTGTCAATCTTCGCCTTGGCGGAGAACACGCGCCCAGCAGATGATCTCCACCCGTGTGGCCCCGCCGCGCCTCAAGGCCTTTGCACAGCTATCGACTGTGGCCCCGCTCGTATAAACGTCGTCGACCAAGATAATCGTGCGGTCCCGAACCACCTCCCGGCCCCGCGCGGACAAGGCGAAGGCGCCGCGAACGGCAAGTGCCCGCTCCCGCCTGCCGAGACCGCGCAGCACCGGTGTGGGCTTCACTCTTCGCAAAATGTCGAGTTCTGCTCGGTGCCCGGTTCGCCGCGACAAAGCCGACGCGATCAGCGCCGATTGGTTGTAGCCCCTCTTCCAGATCCGCCAACGGTGGAGCGGCACGGGAACGAGCATCGCTTCACTTTCGCGTCCGGCGATAAGACGCTGCATGAAGTGCGCGATCGTTTCCGCGGCGGCGGGCCGGCCGCTATATTTGAGCTTCAGCACCACCTTCCGCGCAATCTCTCCATAAGCGACTGCTGCCCGCAGGCGATCGTAAGATGGAGGATATGCGAGGCACAAGCCGCATTCTGCGTCCTCCCCGCTGTCGAATTCGAACGGCAGTCCGCAGCGCCGGCAGCAGGGCTCGGCGAGAAAATGCAGTGCCTGCCAGCAGGCGAAGCAGAAAAGGTGCTCCTCCGGAGTGATCCTGCCGCATCCGGGGCAGCGGGGCGGGAGGGCGAAATCCAGCACCTGTCTTGCCGTGGACCGGGCGGCGCGAAGCGCAATCTGCATCCTCCCTTGTCCCCGAGCCGCGGCGACGGCACAAGCCCCACGCGATGGATGAAGACAAGCCATTCAGTCGCGCGCTACGGCGCCTGAGGCG
>JALYGI010000559.1 GCA_030777185.1 Pseudomonadota bacterium | reverse complement strand
AAGGTGGCCGGCATCATATCGGAGCGGGATATCGTCTACTGTCTCGCCCGTGACGGTGAGGCGGTGCTGGACGTGAAGGTTGAGCGGGTGATGACTGCCCCCGCCATTACCGTCACTCCGGACGTGCAGGTGCTCGCCGCCTTGTCGCAGATGAGCAAGCGCCGGATCCGTCACCTTCCGGTAGTGGACGGCAAGCGGCTGATCGGCATCGTCTCGATCGGCGATCTGGTTGCCTATCGGATCGCGCACATCGAACAGGAAGCCGAAGCGATGCGCGCCTATATCCAGAGCGCCTAGACCGCTACCCGCTCCCCAGCCTGGAACGTGTATCGGCCACTTCACGCCGTCTGGCTGGCTTCGCCAGGCACTGCGGGAGGCTTGCGCACCAGATCGATGACCTCCTCGACGAGCCGTCGCGCAAAGAGCAGGAGCAAAGCGAAATAGGTTGCCGCGCCCGTCAACACCAGGATGGCGAGCCGAGCCACCGGCGCCATCGGCGGCAGGGCCGAATCGAGCATCAGAACCGGCAGCACCATGCCTGCCGACGCCAGGAGCCCGGGTGTGATCGCTCGCAACAGCGCAGGCGCCCGCACGCCGATGGCCGGCAGTGACAGCGCTGCAGTCACGCCGCTGAGGAGGGGAAAGGCGATCAGCCACGCGATCGCCATCCCAGTGGTGCCGAGTTGGATGCCGATCAAAAAGGACACCGGAAGCAACACCGCTCCGCTCACTGCGACGCGCAATGCTATGCCGGACCGGCCGATGGCGTTTGTGGCTGGGGAGAAGAGGATCTGCAGGGTCATGAAAGGCATGGCAAGCGCCATGATCCGCACCAGAGGCACCGTCTCAACCCATTTCGGGCCAAGCGCCGTCAGCACCACCGGTTCGGCAGTCGCCGCAAGGCCCAGGTAGAAGGGGAGGACGATCAGCATGATGAGCCGCACGGTCTTGACGAAGGCGGAGGCAACCGCCTCCGGCTTCTCCTGCATCCTCGAATAAGCGGCGAAGGCGACGTCGTTGATCGGCGGTATGAATTTGGCGGAAAGGATCGTCGTCAGGAACAGAGCGGTTGTGTACAGGCCGAGATCGTGCGGAGCGAGCACCCGCCCGGCGATGAAGACGTCCGACTGGCTCTGAAGGAACCAGAAGAATTGCACCGCGATCATCGCGCCGCCGTAGCTGAACATCGCGCCAGCGCCTTTGAATCGGAAGCTCGGCCAGACCAGGCTGCGGCCGACGACAGTGAGGAGGATGGCGCGTGTGCCGAACAGCACCAAAGATGCCGCGACAAGGGTCCAGACCCCATATCCGGCCCGGGCGCAGAGGAGGGCCGTTCCCGCGCTGCAGATGGAGGCGAACAGGTCCACCTTTGCCTGGCGCCGGAAATCGATCTCGCGGCTCAGCAGCGCAGACGGGAGTGCGATGAAGGGTGTGAAGAGATAGAGTATCGCCTGAACGCGGAGCAGATCGGCGACCAGTGGCTGCCGGAAATAAGCGGCGGCGAAAGGGGCCATCAGCAGCTGGAGGATGGCGAGGCTGCCATTCAGAAGGATCAGCATCCCGAACGCCTGCGCGATTTTCTGCCGGTCGACCGATTCGCTGCGCACCAGGGCGTTGGCGAAGCCGTATCCGTTCATCAGGCCCAGGAAGGTGAGGACCACCTGCGTCATCGCGAACAGGCCGTAATCCTCGGGCTCGAGCAGGCGGATGACGAGAAAGGTCGCCGTCCAGGTGATAAGCTGCGCGACGATCTGACTGCCCGATCGCCACAGCACCGCCCCTTTAACCCTTTCCGCAAGGCCAAGCGTCTCGCTTCCTTCGATTTTTGCGTCGCCGCCCACTTGAATGCCCGCTTCCCTAGATCATATCCGCTCGACCAGAGCGCCTTACAGGGGCTGGGTTAACCCGCCCTTAGGCCGTTGAAAGCTTCTGCGAGATCAGAGCAACAAGGCCATTGACGAACGGGCTCGCCCTTTCCATATGGCCGCCGCGCCACGAGCGACCTGATGGTCCGCAGACCGGTGCGACCCCAAGAAGATGGGTTTCCGACAGGAACGGCGCTGCCGCTCCCAGGCTGCTCTTCGGCTCTTTGAAATTTAGAGGAAACGGAGGGCAGTGGCGGATCGGGCTTCTGATCCGCAATGGCCTCGAAGACGGCAGGCTATGGAGCTTCCATGGCTTAGTCGTTGAAAACTTTTGGAAAGCTTTCCAAAGATGGTCTTGACGGTCGGCTTAGCCGGCGCCATATGGCCTTGACCGGACGGGGCTCACGGCGATCACGCCAGCGACCGACCGGAAGAAAGCTTGATCAAAAAGTTTTCGAAAAAGCTGTTGACGGTCGCAAATCTCGATCATATATGGCTTTTCACCGACGAGACACGGCCTAGCGGCTTGGCTCGTTCGCGCTTCATCAATCGGTAACCCGGTGCCCCGCTAAAATGGGGAAGGTGAAGCGTCGGCTCTTTGACATTGTTGGTATAGATGAAGGGACATGTGGGCGGCGGCTCCGGTCTCCCGAGGTTTTAAGGCTCGGGTCGATCGGTTAAATTAAGTCGTTCCTATATGTCTCAATACATATCCACAGTAATAAGTAATGTGCAGGAACGGCTCCTTGAAGCCGGCCCTAATTGCCATCAGGTATTCCCCTGGGGCGCTTGGGTCGGACATTAACTTGAGAGTTTGATTCTGGCTCAGAACGAACGCTGGCGGCATGCCTAACACATGCAAGTCGAACGAGACCTTCGGGTCTAGTGGCGCACGGGTGCGTAACGCGTGGGAATCTGCCCTT
>JALYGI010000558.1 GCA_030777185.1 Pseudomonadota bacterium | reverse complement strand
CGGCTTATGTGTCGAAGAAGGCGGACGGGAAGATGGCGACCACGATCGGCACCCTCCCCCGCTATCGCCACGGGATCGTGCCGGTCCCCGCCGCTCTTGCGCCGATTTACACGGGCGGGCGTGGCGGCCTCGAAAACTGCATGATGAACACGTACAACCTGCCCGCCCGCCCGCTCTACACGCTGCCTGCATTGACCCTGCACGAATGCACCCCCGGACACAGCTTCCAGGCGGCGCTTGCCCTGGAGGGGCCCAATCGCCCGGACTTCCGCAAGGAAATCTACTTTTCAGGCTATGGCGAAGGATGGGGCCTCTACACCGAGTGGCTCGGCACCGTCATGGGGATCTACGAAACTCCATATGAGGATTTCGGCCGCCTGACCTATGAGATGTGGCGCGCCTGCCGTCTTGTCATCGACACAGGCATCCACGCCTTCGGCTGGAGCCGCCAGCAAGCGATCGACTATCTCAAGGCGAACACGGCTCTCTCGGATCACGAAATCACCACCGAGATCGATCGGTACATCGCCTGGCCCGGCCAGGCCGTGTCGTACAAGCTCGGCGAGCTTCAGATCCGGCGCCACCGCGCGGAAGCGGAAGCGAAGCTGGGGGAGAAGTTCGACCAGCGTTACTTCCATGATGCCATTCTCCAGCTCGGCGGGGTGCCGCTGCCCGTGCTCGAGGAGCGCATCCAGAAGTTCATCGCCGACGGCGGCCGGAATCCAGATGCGTAGGCGACTGATCGCAGCCGCAGCAATCGCGCTGCCGTGGCTCGCGGGAGCGGCAGACATGGCTGCCGCCCACCCGGCACGCCTATCGGCAACGCAGGAGCAGGCGGAGAAAGCAGCGATCCTTCGGGTGATCAGGAGGATGGAGGCGGCATGGAACCGCGGTGACTTCCGCGGCTATATGGAAGGCTTCGCCAATCCCGACGTGATCTTTGTCTCGCGTGGGAAATTCCAGAAGGACTGGCAGGGCACTCTCGACCATTATATTCGGGATTACGGCGCGTCGGTGGACACCCGCGGCACGGTGCACTTCTACGACATCCGGATCGAGATGCTCGCGCCCGACGCCGCCCAGCTCATCAGCCGCTACCGGCTGGCACGGCCGAGAAACACGCAGGACGGAATCAACACTCGGCTGATGCGCAAGCGCGGCGGCAAATGGGTTATCGCCCTCAATCACGTCTCCGCGACGGAAACACCATAGAAGTCAGTCGAGCAACGCGCGGATGTCCTGGATCAACTTGGCGGGAACGCGGACACCTTCGGCGAGGCTGCGGGCGCGCGCTTCGTAGCGGCGCTGGGAGGGCAGACGCGCACCTTGCGCGGCAATGGCTTCGAACAAGCGTTCAGCGCGCAGGAGATGGTCTGCCGCCAAAGCACCGAGGAACCCATTCGGGTCGATCGCCAGGATCAGTTCGCCTCCCAACGGGGATGCCTTCGCGCCGGCGTCCGCGGCCAGGGACTCCGCGCTTGTCATGTCGCCGATCAGCGGCCCTGCGATCAGTTCGACCATCAGCGAGAGAGCGGAGCCCTTATGTCCGCCAAAGGTCAGCATCGCGCCCGCCATTGCCGCTTCGGCATCGGTCGTGGGTTTTCCCTCGACATCGATGCCCCACCCCTCAGGGATTGGTCTTCCTTCCCGCCGATGGAGCTCGATCTCTCCGCGAGCGACGGCGCTCGTTGCGAAATCGAACACAAACGGGTTGCTGCCCGGGCGAGGCCAGCCGAACGCAATCGGATTGGTGCCGAACAGCGGCCCTGTTCCGCCGGCCGGAGCGACCCAGGCGTGGCTTGGCGTGAACGCGAGGGCAACCAGGCCTTCGCGGGTCACCTCCTCGACTTCAGGCCATAAAGCCGCGAAGTGAACGCAATTGTTGATCGCCAAGGCTGCGATCCCCGTTCGTCGCGCTTTTTCGACAAGCACCGGCTTGGCGCGTTTGAAGGCAAGCTGCGCAAAAGCACCTTGAGCGTCGGCTCGGACCAGCGACGGCGCCAGATCGATGATCGCCGGCTCCGAATCGAGGGCCACCTTTCCGGCCCGGATCGTGTGAACGCAGACGAGAAGGCGGTAGACGCCATGGGACGCGCATTCGTCTCTCTCTCCGGCGATTATAGTCTCGGCCACCGCCTTCACGTGATCCGGGGACAGACCGTGGCGAGTCAGCACCGTTTCCGCGAGCTCGCGCACCTCGGCGAGGCTCAATCGCACTTTCTCCACCCTCAGCTCCTGCCCCTTATAGCCATCGATCATCGAGGGGATAACGTATACGACTGATCGAGCAGGTATACGGAGATAAAGAATGCCGAAATCTTTTACAGGGTCGCATAAGTTTCCCGGCCAGTGCGTGCTGCGGACGCTTGCCGCCTTCGCGCTTCTTCTTGGCGCCACGGCGAGCCTTGCTCAACGCCCGCAACGCACTGCTCTTGTCGGCGGCACCCTCGTCGACGGAACGCTGCGCGATCCCATCAAGAACAGCGTCATCCTGATCGAAGGGGAACGGATCGTCGCCGTCGGGACCACCGAGACTCTCCCGGTTCCTGCCGACGCAAAGCGTATCTCCACCGAGGGAATGACGGTCCTGCCCGGGCTCTGGGACATGCACGTCCATTTGATGCTGAACGGGCACGCCGATTATGCGCATTGGGACCGCACGTACCTACCGCAGCTGCGCGACGTGATCATGCCCGCTTCGGCCAAGCAGCTGCTCATGGCGGGCGTGACCGGGGCCCGAGACCTCGGTGCACCGCTGGAGGACAGCATTGCGGTACGCGACGCAATCCGGAGCGGCCGCATTCCGGGGCCGACCCTATTCGTCTCCGGTCCGTTCATCCAGAAGGCGCCCTATCCCGGCACCGAGGCCTTTCGCTGGGGCGTGAGCTCGCCGGCGGACGCGCGGGCCAAGGTGCGGCGGATCGCCGCGGCGGGCGTCGACGTCGTCAAGCTGATCGACCAGGACCAAATGAGCGACGCCGAGATCGCGGCCATCGTCGATGAGGCCAAACGGCACAACCTCCCGGTGGTGGCCCACGCGCACCGCCCGGAGGAGATACGTCGCGGGCTCAAACACGGAATCAGCTATTTCGAGCATACCGGCCTCGGTCCTGCGCCCGAATACCCCGAGGACGTGACCGGTGCGCTGCGCGAGCGGACCGGCAACATGGCGGCTGGCCCGGTCTTCTGGACGCCAACCATCGAGGGGTTGTTCAACTTCCCCTACGCGGTGCGCAACCACGAGCATATCGATGGCACCGAGTGGCATGAGGGGCTCACCCCGGAGATTATAGCCGACATCCGCCAGTCGCTCGTCCATCCCGAGCGGATCGGCTACTTCCAGCAGACGCCGCAGCGCTGGCCGACTCTCAAGCGCAAGTTTCAACAACTCCGGGAAAGCGGCGTGGTGCTGCTGGTCGGCACCGACAGCGGCATTCCCATGAAATTTCACAGCGGCAGCACCTGGAACGAGCTTGACGTTTGGGTGAACCAGCTCGGCGTCCCCGCCATCGATGCGATCCGCGCTGCCACCTACTGGCCCGCGGTAGCGATGAAGGCGGACAAGGATTACGGCACAGTCACTGAGGGAAAATATGCTGACATCATTGCCGTCAAAGGCGATGTGCTGAAGCAGGTTGCACTGCTGCAAAGGGTGGACATCGTCGTAAAGCACGGCACCCAGGTAAAGTAGCAGCCACGAGGGGCGACAAAGAGAGAGCCGCCGGATCCCGGATCCGGCGGCTCGTTGAATTTGCTCCGCCCGCTGCTGCAGGGCTTTAAAATTTCACCCGGGCACCCGCGAAGAAGCGGCGGCCGAGCGTATCGTACAGGGAGACGTCGGTGTTCGCGTCGCCGACGAAGGTCGTGCCGAAGATCGGCGGGTCTTTGTCGAGCAGGTTCTCGATACCGCCAAAGAAGGTGAACTGCTCGCCGGCTTGGAGGGAGAAGGAAAGGTCGACATACCAGACAGGGTCGATCTCTTTCACGATCGTGTTGGTGATCGTGGGGAACACTTCCAGCCCGCCAATCATCCGGCCTTGCGCCCGGAGCGTCACACCACCGCTATTATAGGTGCCGCTGAGGTTCAGCTTGAAATCGGGCGTGTATGAAAGGGCTGATTCAGGCCTTCGGCGGAAGCGCATAGCGCTTCCACCTCAGCCCGTCAGAGCCTATGGCGCCGGGTCGGCGCCGTCGCTCAGGCCGGCTCTCGGATTGAGCCCCCCGCTCGCGATCCACCGTCTGATCTCGCTTTCGAGCACGGGCAGTGGCACCGATCCCAGGCCGAGCAGCGTGTCATGAAACCAGCGTTGGTCGAACTTTGGGCCGAGCTTTGCTTCCGCCTCGGACCGCAAACGCCGGATCGTGAGCTCGCCCAGCTTGTAAGCGAGGGCCTGCCCAGGCCAGCTGATGTAGCGATCGACTTCGGTGGTGACCTCGTGACGGGAAAGCGCCGTATGGTCGGCGAGGTACGCGATCGCCTTGTCCCGGCTCCAGCCGAAATGATGGATGCCGGTATCGATCACCAGCCGGGCCGCACGCCACATTTCGTAGGTTTGGCGGCCGAACTCCTCATAGGGCGTCCGATAAATGCCCATGCCGATCCCGAGCCATTCGGTATAAAGCCCCCAGCCCTCGCCATAGCCCGAGAAATAGGTCTGCTTGCGGAATTCGGGCCGGTTCGGCTGTTCGCGGGCGAGCGCAGCCTGGAAGCTGTGGCCCGGATTGCATTCGTGAAGCGTCAGCGCCGGGATGTTGTAAAGCGGCCGTGAGGGGAGATCGTAAGTGTTCATCAGGCAGCTGTCGAGCCCGCCACGACCCGCGGTGTAGAAGGGCGCAATGGCGTCCGGAACCGGAAGGATCGCGAAGCGATAGCGCGGAAGGAAGCCGATCACCTCCTTCAACTTTCCGTCCGCCCGCTTGGACACGTAAGCGGAAACCCCCATCAGTTCGTCGGGCGTCCGGGCCGTGAATTGCGGATCGGTGCGCAGATACTGCAGAAATTCAGGAAAGCTGCCCTTGAAGCCCGCGGCCGCCATGGTCTTCTTCATGTCGGCGTCGATGCGTGCGACTTCCTTCAGCCCGATCTCGTGGATCTGCTCCGCCGTCAGGTCGAGCGTCGTATATTCCTTGATCTGCGCGCGGTAGAAGGCCTTCCCATCCGGCATCTTCTCGGCCGCAAGCGTCGTCCTGGTGTTCGGCAGATAGTCTTCGCGAAAGAAGCGCAGCAGCTTGGTGTAGGCAGGAACGATGGCTTGCGAGATGAGCCGCCGCGCTTCACTCCGCAATTGCTCCTGCTCGGCGGCGGGGATTCGGGCCGGCATTGTCGTGAAGGCGGCGAAGAACGGGTTCTTGGCCGGATCCGCGATCGTGTAGGCGGCGATCGAAGCATCCCGGCCTTGAAGGGTGACTCTGGGAACGCTGAAGCCACGCTTCAGACCAGCCCGCATGTTGACCATATGCTCGTCGAAGTAACGAGGCACGTCGGCCATTCGGCCGAGGTAACGCCGATATTGCTCGGCGCTGGCAAAGCCGCCACGCGGGTTTAGCCCGGACCAGAAGCTGCTGTCCGCGTTGAACGGCATTTCCCAGGTGCGGTACTTGCCGTTGGCGACGAACGCTTCAAGGCTGGTGCGGAATACGGCGGCGTTGATCGCCTCTTCCGGCGAGAGCTGGTTGACCGGGATGCGGTTTAGAGCGTCAAGCGTCCGCTGCCAGTAAGCGACCCGGGCCTGCTGGGTGGCAGCGTCGACGCGCGGCAGCCGTGGACCCTGCGCTTCGAACGGATCATCACCAGGAAGACGGGCGAACTCGTTCTGACGCCATGCCCATTCAGTCTCATAAAGCGCGCGAAGCTGCCGGTCTGCGGCACTTTCCGCTCGGGCAGAAGCGGGCGCCGGTGCCTGCGACAGTGCGGGCGCAGCGGCACCAAGCATGAAGAGGCCCAGAAGCGGTAAGGTACGAAGGCTCAAGGTCGTTCTCCTCGAAGGAGGGTGAATCAGGCGCATTTGGCGCGCCGCCGCTCAGTAGCCGGCCGCAAGTCCCGACCGCCGCGGATCGGCGACTCCCAACAGCGTTCCATCCGGCCGTCGTTCGATCGCGTGAATCGAGCCCAGATGCCAGTTGTACGGCGCCGTCGGACGCACATTCACGCCGTACCGGCTTTTGAGGTCCGCCCGCACCTGCTCGGTGACCTCGGCATCGAGATAATGATATTTGCCGGCTCTGGCGTCGTAATAAAGAATGGACATCCCGCCGGCCAAGGTGACCATTTGCGGTTCCACGACCGGCTGCATCGCCACCGCCACCAGTCCGGCATCGAGCGCGTTGCCGCCCTTCCTCATCACCTCGACCATGGCGCGGGTGACGAGCGGGTGGTTGGCCGAAGCCATTGCGGTGCGAGCCGCCACGGCTGGCTTCGGCC
>JALYGI010000557.1 GCA_030777185.1 Pseudomonadota bacterium | reverse complement strand
CCGCCTCTCCTTTCAGGGCCTCGAACACCGGCTTCGCCATGACATCCATGACATAATTGTCGAAGAAGCGGTCCATAAGCCTGACCTCCAGCGCAGCGCATCGGTCCTCCGGCACCAGCCGCACGGGACCGCCGTGGTAAAGGTCGAGATGCTCGATGATGATGGTCGACTCCACCACTGTCCGCCCATCATCCAGAAGCACAGGAAATCGCCCAAGCGGCCACAATGAGGCGCGCTCAGCGGCTGCCTCGGCATCTTCCAAGTGCCGATAGGTGAAGGGGATCTCGTTCTCCCAAAGGGCGATGAGCACCTTCTGACAATAGGACGAGAAAGGATGTGCGAAGAGCTGGAGGCTCATCGGCCGGCTAGGCTCAGTTCGGCGAGCTGGTCCGCGACCGAACCCCATCCTTGCTCGAAGCCCATCTGGCGATGTTCTTCCATGGCCTCCGCGGTCCAGTGCCGCGCCGAAGCCCGGTAACGGGTGCCGCCGCCATGGGACTCGATTTCGAAGGTGCCCACCATGAATGGCTTCTGCGGCTGCCATCCGGCGGAGAACGCGTCCGTGAAGACGAACCGGCGCTCGGGCACGAACTCGAGCAGAACTCCGCCGGGGCTCCCCTCACCCTGGCAGTCGACTTCCCCATTGGGTCCGCGCACAATCAGGTGGAACGCGCCGCCAGCGCGCCAGTCAAGCTCCTTGATCGTGGTTGACCATGGCTTCGGGCACCACCACTCGGTGATCCGCTCCGTCATGACCCGCCAAACCTCGGCGGGCGGCGCATCGATGTGGCGTTCGATCGACAGCTCGTAGCTCATGCTGCAGCCCCCCGCTCGGCCGCTTCGATCGCGGCGATGTCGATCTTCCGCATCGTCATCATGGCTTCAAAAGCCCGCTTGGCCGCGGCCCTGTCGGGATTTTGATTGGCGCGAAGCAGCGCCCGCGGCGTGATCTGCCATGAGAAGCCCCAACGGTCCTTGCACCACCCGCACTCGCTTTCCTGCCCGCCATTTCCCACGATAGCGTTCCAGTAGCGGTCGGTCTCTTCCTGGGTGTCCGTGAGCACCATGAAGCTGACAGCCTCGTTAGGCTTGAAGGTCGGTCCGCCGTTCAGCCCGAGGAAGGCGCGGCCAAGGACGGTGAATTCGACCGTGAGCTCCGAGCCCTCTGCCCCACCCGGAAAGTCGGATGGCGCACGCATCGTCGTTCCTACGGAGCTTTCGGGAAAGGTTGCGGCGTAGAATTCAGCCGCCTTGCGCGCTTCACCATGGTCGAACCAAAGACAGGTCGCGATCTTCGTCATCATCTTGCCCCCTCCTCGACAATGGTCTTGAAGCCGCCCCAGATCATGCGCTTGCCAACGAATGGCATCAGGCCGTTTGGCTCCATCCGCTGGTCGTGCATGATCTTCTCCCAAGCAGCGTCTCGCACCTCCCTCGACGGCCACTCGATCCATGAGAAGACCGCATTCTCGCCGTCCTCGGCAATGATTGCGGTCTGGAAGTCGTTCATCTCGCCCTTCTTGAAGTCGTCCTCCCAAGCCTCGACCACTCGCGTCGCGCCGTATTCCAGGAAAATCGGCGCGGCCTTGGCCGCCATCGGGCGATATGCTTCGCGATTGACGTTGGGCACCGGCACAAGGAAACCATCGACATAGCTCATGTGACTGCTCCTACGTTTGATGGTCAGGCTGCAACCGCTGGCGGGGCATTCCTCGAGAATGGAGCCAGTTGGTCGGCCAAGGCTTTCTGGAAGGCCGGCCGCGCCTCGCATCGAAGCTGGTACGCGTGAAGCGCTGGCCGCGAAGCTACTAAGTCGGTGTGGCGGAGAATACGAAGCACCGTGGTCATCATGAGATCACCGGCGGTGAACCGATCGTCGTCGAGATACTCCCGATCTCCGAGCCGAGCCATCAAGGCATCGAGCCGCCTTTCAACAAGTGCGGCCGCCCCCGGGCGCCGCTGCTTGGCCCAATCCTCATTGGTATAGAAGAGATCGATGAGCGCGAGATTTTGGACATGTGGCTCGATGCTGTTCAGAGCTGCAAATATCCACTGGATCGCACGCGCACGTGCCGCCCTACCGCGCGGCAGGAGAACGTCGCATCGCTCGCCGACGTGGAGCAGGATTGCTCCGGACTCGAATAGCGTGAGGCCATCCTCCTCGTAGACGGGAACCTGTCCGAACGGCTGGAGGGCGCGATACTCCGGCAAGTCCTGTTCGCCCTGCTGGAGGAGCCGCTCCTCGTAAGACTCCCCTGCCTCCTCAAGAGCCCAGCGAATCCGAAGATCGCGCACCAGCCCCTCGGCAAAAGGCGGC
>JALYGI010000556.1 GCA_030777185.1 Pseudomonadota bacterium | reverse complement strand
GGCGACCAACACCGCATAATTGGCGTTGCGTCCGCAGCAAGTGTCGCCCGAATAGAAGAGGTAATACCAGCCATCGCGGAGCACGACCCAGGCGCCCTCGACCAGCCGCGAATATAGGGATGGATCGGACCCCGGCAGTGCCGGGATCAGGTCCACCGGGCGGCTCCCGGGCGCGAACGAGACGCGGTCGGCCGCCAGCTCCTGCACCTTGATCGGCTGGTGGCCCGATCCCCAGTAAAGCAGCCGCCGCCCCGACGCCGGGTCGTCATAGGCCATGGGATCGATGTTGACGAACGTCTCGCCGCACTGAAGCGGCCGTCCCGTGTCGGTGAACGGCCCTTCGGGCCGGACGGCCGTGGCGACGGCAAGGCACAGGCCGCGGCTGGCGTCGGTCAGCGCTGCATTGGGCTTCGCCGAATAATAGAGGTAATAGCGCCCGTCATGCTCCGCCACGTGCGGCGCCCAGAAATCCTGCGTCCGGCTCGCCCAAGTCGGCTTGACCGGCAAGGCGTCTCCAATCCGCTCCCAGCTCACCAGGTCGCGCGAGCGTGCCACCTGGATGTTGATCCATCGCCCGCCCTCGTCGGTCTGCGTCGCATAGACATAATAGAGGCCGTCGCTGGCGCGAATGACCGCGGGATCGGGAAAATCGCTGTCGAGGACCGGATTCTGATAGGTCGCGCCGACCGGCGGCGGCTGAGGCGCGGGTGACGTCGGCGGAGCGGGCTCGGGTGAGGTCGTCGGTGGCGCCGGTGTCGGGGAGGACGTCGGGCCAGAGCCCGAACAGCCGGCAAGCGCCCATGCAAAAGCAGCGAAGAGCACGACCTTCCGCATGCATGAAGCATGGACCACCTTCGTGCCATCGGGCAAGTCGCCAAGCGGTGCCAACACGGGCAGCCGCGACGGCTGTACGGCCCTGCGGCCGGGCGCTAAAGCACAGGCGACTTGGGCGGGAGAAAGCTGGATATGTCAATCGCATGGCGCGCCGGCTCAGGCCTTGTCCTGTGCCTTTCCCTGACCGGTCCTGCCTTGGCGCAGGATGCCAAGCCCGCAGAGCAGCCCACCAAGGCGGAGGCTCAGCAGCCTGCACCCGCCGATCCGTTCGCCGCAATCCCGGCCGCGAGGCCGGAAGACGTGAAGTCGCTGGATGCGATCGTTGCCGCTCTGTACGACGTCATTTCGGGGGACGCGGGCGTTCAGCGCGACTGGAACCGCTTCCGGTCGCTCTTCTATCCCGGCGCACGGATGATCCCGAGCGGGAAGAATGCCAAAACCGGCAAGGTCGGCGCGCGCATCGCCTCGCCCGAAGCCTATATCCAGGCCAATGAAAGCTTCCTCGAGGGCGAGGGCTTTCACGAGCTGGAGCTTGGCCGGCATGTCGACAGCTATGGCACGCTCTCGCAGGTCTTCTCCGCTTATGAGGCGCGGAAAAAGAAAAGCGACGAGAAGCCGTTCCTGCGCGGCATCAACAGCATCCAGCTTCTGAACGACGGCACCCGCTGGTGGGTGCTTACGCTCGCTTGGGCGCCTGAGACTCCGGACAATCCGCTCCCCGAGCGGTTTACGAAGAAAGCCGAGCGTTAGGGCCTAATCGCCTGAAGTGGAGGCGACACCCGCTTCCCCCAGGGGCGTGAGTCAGGCTCTTTCATAAGATGTAGGGCACCCCTCGCGGCTGGCGGCGTTCGTCTGGTGATGAGCTACACCATAAAGCGTCTCGCCTGGGACGATCCGAGCCTCGGTACCGTCGACTGCCCCAGGCGGCCGATGCCGATCCGCGCGAGCTTCGGCTCCGGCCTTGCCAGGAGGCGCGGTGACCTGCCGGGCCGGGTCTGGGGCGTCGGCGATCGCGGCCCCAATCTCAAGATCAAGACTGCCGTCGAGCGTTACGGGCTTGATCATCTTCGTGAGCATGGAGCTGCGTCGGGCGCAAAGCTGATGCCGCGCCCCGACATCGGCCCCACTATGGCGGAACTGCAGGTGCACGAGGATCGGGTGGAGCTTCTCCGCATCATTCGCCTGACCGGCACTGACCGCAACCCGATCTCCGGCCTTCCGATTCCCGGCAGCGAGCATGCCAGAGCCGAGCCGGCCTTGAACCTGAGCGGCGACCGGCTGCCGCCTGACCCGGAGGGCGCGGACACGGAAGGCATCGCGGCCTCTGCCGACGGCAGCTTCTTCATCGGCGACGAATATGGGCCGGCGCTCCTGAAGGTAGGGCCCGATGGCCGGGTGACCTCGCGCTGGACACCTGGCGGAAGCGACGGAGCCCTTCCTCTCATTGCGGGCAAGCGGCAGCTCAACCGCGGTTTTGAGGCGATCGCCCTCTCACCCGACGAGACATGGCTCTACCTCGCCTTTCAAAGTCCGCTCGCCCATCCCGATGAGGAGGCGCACGCGGGCGCGCGGCACGTCCGTATCTGGAAGCTGGAGGCGGCAAGCGGCAGGGTGGAGGATCAATTCCTCTATCCGCTCGATCCGCCCGACAGCTTCCGCCGCGATTGCGCCAAGGGCGGATTCGGCCGAAGCGACGTCAAGGTCAGCGAGATCGTCGCGGAAGCAGGCGAAAGTCTGCTTGTGCTCGAACGTGGGTCGGAGACCACCAAGATCTACCGCACCCGCCTCGACCCGCCGCTTGCCGTCGATGCTTCCCATCTCAGCACCGACACGCGTCCGACGGTGGAAGAGCTGAGCGGGGCAGGGGGCGATCTGCCGGAGCTTCAAAAGGAGCTTTTGCTCAGCACGGACGCCAATCCCGAAGTCGCTGCGGATCTGGAGGGGATGGCGATCCTGTCTCCAACCGAGTTGCTGCTCGTCAGCGACAATGATTTTGGAGTCGAGGGCGCGGAGACCAGCTTCTGGCGCGTGACTTTCGACGAGCCGCAGTTCGAGCGTGGCTGAGCTTCGGATCGGCACTGCCGGCTGGAGCATTCCGCTCAGGAACGCTGCCGGCTTTCCAGCCGAAGGGACCAGCCTGGAGCGCTATGCCGCGGGCTTCACCTGCGCCGAAATCAATTCCTCCTTCCACCGCTCCCATCGGCCCGTAACCTACGAACGGTGGGCCACGGCCGTGCCCGCGGATTTCCGATTTGCGGCCAAGCTTGCGAAGACGATCACGCACAAGCAGCGGCTCGTGGATGCAGAAGGATTGATCGAAAGCTTCATCGAGGAGATCCAAGGACTGGGCGCCAAGCTCGGGGTCATCCTGGTGCAGCTGCCGCCAAGCCTCGCCTTCGATCCTGCCGTCGCCGCTGCTTTCTTCGACCGTCTCATCAGCCGGTCGCAGGTTCAGCTGGTCTGCGAGCCGCGCCACCCAAGCTGGTTCGAAGCGGAGGCCGATGCGCTTCTTGGCGAACGGCGGATCGCACGTGTTGCGGCCGATCCGGCCAAGGTTTCGGCTGCCGCCGAGCCCGGCGGATGGCGCGGGCTCACTTACTATCGCCTTCACGGCTCGCCGGTGCCGTACCGCTCGAGCTACGAGCCGGAGCGGCTGGAAGCCTATGCGCGGAGCATGGCGGCCGATCTCAGGGAGGGGAGGGACGTCTGGTGCATCTTCGACAACACCGCCTCCTCGGCCGCCACCGGCAACGCGCTCGACCTTCAGGCGCTGCTTACCAGCCGCCCACCTTCTCCCACTCCGCCCGGATCTTCGCGCCTTCGGTGATAAGGTAGCGATCATGCGCCGCAGTCGTCATGCAGGCGTGGTTGGGCAGGATCCGGACCCTCGATCCGATCGGCAGCCGATCGAAGGGAAGCGGCTCCGCACCCTGGATCTCGCCATGTTCCTGGTGCACTCCCCCGACGATGAGGCGGCCAAATGCCGGCCGCCCCTCCAGATCGACGACGAGGCCATAGCCCATGTCGCGCTCCGGAAGCGCAGCGGTCGACCGGTCCTTCGACAAAGCAAGGCCGCCGGCGTCGACGACGATCTGGTTGCGCTCCGGCTTGTGGCTGATCACGGTTGCGACGACGGACGCTGCAATATCCTCCACGTCCTGCGAACCGATGCCCACCTGGAACAGGTCGCCGGCCATATAAACTCCGGCGCGGATCTCCGTCAGGCCTTCGCCGGAGTGCATGTGCACTGCCGTCGGCGTTGAACCCGCGCT
>JALYGI010000555.1 GCA_030777185.1 Pseudomonadota bacterium | reverse complement strand
CAAGGCCGACATGGCCGCAATAATTGCGCCTGAGGCACTCCACCAGATCGCGCACGGTGGCATATTCGAAGCCCATCGTCCCGCCGAGATAGACGGGCCGGTCGAGCGCGGCGCCGGTGAAGCCGTGGAATTCCGGCGTCAGATCGGCGGGAAGCTCGCGCTTGGCAAGGCCCAGCGGATCAAGATCCGCGGCCAAGTGCCCGCGCACCCGATAGGTGCGGATCAGCATCATGGCCCGGATCGAATCGTCGGCCGCCTGCCGGACTTCGTCATCGGACTTGCCGGCCGCGCCGGCGACCTCCCTGGCTTTGGCTGCAACCTTCTCGATCGCCATGCGGGTGGGATCGAGGCCGACATTCACCTCGTCGAGGTCATGGAGCGGCCAATTGTCGCGAGCCCAGCTGGGACCTTGCTCCCGTTCGGTGTCGCCAAAGATATCCACTTGTGGTTCGCCTTGCTTGGGTCAGCGCGAGGGGAACGCGCCTGGAGGTCCGTCTATCCCCTCAGCCTTTCAAAACTTCTGACAGGGTGGTTCCAAGTTCAGATGGGCTCGGGGAGACGCGAATTCCAGCCCGTTCCATCGCCTCGATCTTGTCGTCGGCGCCGCCCTGGCCGCCGGAGACGATCGCGCCGGCATGTCCCATGCGCCGGCCCGGAGGCGCGGTGCGGCCGGCGATGAAGCCGACCATCGGCTTCTTGCGCCCGCGCTTCGCCTCGTCCGCAATGAACTGCGCCGCTTCCTCTTCCGCCGATCCGCCAATCTCACCGATCATGATGATCGACTGGGTTTCGTCGTCGGCGAGGAACAGCTCCAGCACGTCGATGAAGTTGGTGCCGTTGACCGGATCGCCGCCGATGCCGACTGCGGTTGTCTGCCCGAGGCCCTCGTTGGTCGTCTGGAACACCGCCTCGTAGGTGAGCGTGCCCGAACGGCTGACGACCCCGACCGAGCCCTTCGAGAAGATATTGCCGGGCATGATGCCGATCTTGCACTGCCCGGGCGTCAGCACGCCGGGGCAATTGGGGCCGATAAGGCGCGACTTGGAGCCGGAAAGCGCGCGCTTCACCTTGACCATGTCGAGCACCGGAATGCCCTCGGTGATGCAGACGATCAGCGGCACCTCGGCATCGACCGCCTCGAGAATGGAATCGGCCGCGAAGGGCGGCGGCACGTAGACGACGCTCGCATCCGCGCCGGTCGCCTCGACCGCCTCCAGCATTGTGTTGAAGACGGGAAGGCCGATATGCGTCTGCCCGCCTTTGCCCGGCGTGACGCCGCCGACGACCTTGGTGCCATAGGCGATCGCCTGTTCCGAGTGGAAGGTCCCCTGGGCGCCGGTGAAGCCCTGCGTGATAACTTTGGTGTTCGCGTTGACGAGGATGCTCATTCTTCTTCCCTTTGTTCCCCGGCGAAGGCCGGGGCCCAGTTCCTTCTTCGTGCGCCGCTGCGCTCCGGAGTTGCTCAGAGGCAGCTAGAAGGGTGTCGGATAGAGGTCATCCCAATTCGGATTGAGCTCTTCGATCACCCGCAGCTTCCAAGCCCTGTGCCACTCCTTCATCTGCAATTCCCAGTCTTGGCCCCGGCCTTGGGTCCCATCGAAGTAGTACTTCGAAGGGGGGCCCCTTCGCCGGGGCACAGGTCAGGCGAGGCTGCCGTCGATATTCTTGCAGGCGACCAGTAATTCTTTCACCGCGTCCACCGACACCTGGAAATTCTGCTGCGCGGTCTCGTCCAGCTCGATCTCGACGATCCGCTCGACGCCGCCCGCGCCGATCACCACCGGCACGCCGACATAAAGATTGTTGACGCCATATTGGCCGGTGAGGTTCGCGGCGGCGGGCAGGACGCGCTTCTTGTCCTTGAGGTAGCTCTCGGCCATGGCAATCGCGCTGGTGGCGGGGGCATAATAAGCCGATCCCGTCTTCAACAGCGCGACGATCTCGCCGCCGCCCGACCGGGTGCGCTGGACGATCGCGTCGATCCGCTCCTGGCTCGCCCAGCCCATCCGGACGAGGTCCGGGATCGGGATGCCGGCGACCGTCGAATACTGGACGATCGGCACCATCGTGTCGCCGTGCCCGCCCAAGACGAAGGCGGTGACGTCCTCGACCGAAACCTTGAACTCCTCGGCCAGGAAGTGCCGGAAGCGTGCCGAATCCAGGACGCCGGCCATGCCGACCACTCGTTCGTGCGGCAGTCCGGAAAATTCGCGCAGCGCCCACACCATCGCGTCCAGCGGGTTGGTGATGCAGATGACGAAGCTGTCCGGGGCATGCGTCCTGATGCCCTCGCCAACGGCCTTCATCACCTTCAGATTGATGCCAAGAAGGTCGTCCCGGCTCATGCCCGGCTTGCGGGCCACGCCGGCGGTGACGATGCAGACGTCCGCGCCCGCGATGTCGGCATAATCCTGCGTGCCGGTCAGCCGCGCGTCGAAGCCCTCGACCGGCGCCGCCTGGGCGATGTCGAGCGCCTTGCCCTGCGGAATGCCCTCGGCGACGTCGACCATGACGATGTCGCCCAT
>JALYGI010000554.1 GCA_030777185.1 Pseudomonadota bacterium | reverse complement strand
ACATCCAATCTCCCACACCGCCGCCTGCGGCGGAGGGAAAGGTTTCCTTCGAAAGATGGCTCCAGCAAAATCCAGCGACACGCCCGCGCCACAAGGAAATGCCGCCCGGTGGCGCTCCCGGCTTGCTCGTGAGCTGCGACGATCCGAGGACGCGCACGGAGTTTTTGCGTCTCGCACGCGCTGGCTGGAAGAGAGTGCGAAAGGAAGGAGACAACGATGAACGGCTCGAACCCTCGCAGTACGGCCAAAATCCTGGGCCATCCGATCCATCCGATGCTCATCCCATTTCCGATGGTCTTTTTTATCTCGGCCTTCGCGACCGATCTCCTGTTCCTTTGGAATGCCGAGCCCGGATGGGCCACGGCCTCCATGTGGCTGCTAGGGGCCGGCTTGGCGACTGCCGCGCTGGCCGCCGCAACGGGGCTCGCCGACTTTTTGGGCGACGCCCGCATCCGAAGGCTGAGGGACGCCTGGATGCACATGCTCGGCAATATCGCAGCTGTGCTGCTGGAGGCAGTGAACCTGTTGCTCCGCTTCGGCGGAGCCGAGGTGATCGGCTCCATTGGCGTCATCATCTCCGGCCTCGTGGTTCTGATCCTTGCGTTCACCGGGTGGAAAGGTGGTGAGCTGGTCTACCGGCACCGCATCGGAATCGACGGCGGGGACACGGCTGCTCACTAGGATCGCTCGATAGTCGAGGAGTTGAGTGGGACAACCCAGAGAAGACCGTCACGGGCAAGATCAATGCTATCGTTCTGCGCAGAGCAAAGTGGTGGTTGGTAACAGCGGGGGTCGCTCCGTTTCTGTCGCAGCCGATGAGCGTGGCTCGATCCCAGCTCAGCAGCCCGTTCTTGGACCGGTCTTAGCAGACCGGAAGAGGCTGCTCGATGGAGGCCTGCCTTGGCGGGTACTGCTCACGTATCTCTGGCGTCATGGCCGGCTGCCGCGCCTCGCTAATCCCGTGCTGTTCAACGAGCTTGTACAGGCCCGAAAGCTCCTTGACAGGGATGAGCGTCTCCCGCTGCTCAGCGACAAGGTGCTTGTGAAAAGGTTTGTTGCTGAGCGCATCGGGCCAAGTTGGGTGACACCTACACTGTGGCACGGCAGCCGATTGCCCGCGGCGGCGCCCTGGAAACTGCCTTTTGTGCTGAAGTCTCGCCACGGCAGCAACCAGACAGCGTTCGTCCGATCCGCGAGTGAAGACTGGTCTGCGGTGCAGAAGCGCGCGGAAAAATGGCAGCGCTCCGCCTACGGCCTCTGGCTCGACGAATGGGCTTATAGGCACATAGAGCGCGGCCTGCTCGTCGAGCCGTTCATCGGAACCGACGGCGTCTTGCCTGTCGACTACAAATTCTTTGTTTTCGGCGGTCGCGTCGAGTTTGTGCAGGTCCACCTGAATAGGGAGAGTGCGCACCGCCGCGTCATCTTCAACCGCGCGTGGCGTCGGGTCTCCGCTGAGCGGCATAAGCGGGAAGCCTTTGAGGAACTGCCACCCCCATCTTCGCTTCCGCTAATGATCGAGGCCGCGGAGGCGCTCGCAGTCGAAACTGACTTTGTTCGCGTAGACCTGTACGACACCAAGCCTCACCCTTCTTTTGGGGAGCTGACCTTCTATCCCGGTTCAGGGCTCGATCCATTTGAGCCAAGAAGCCTTGATGCGCTGTTCGGAACCTATTGGTTACAGGCCCGCTCCACTCGTCCTACATGGTAGACGAGCATTGGCGGCCCGGCCTGTGCCAGGATTAGAAGCCGAGATCGCGGCGGAAGCGCCGGTGGTGGCGGAATTTCGCCGCTGCCGGCGAATTTGCTCTTCGCCGCCGCTTCCGCTATGGGCGCCGTTTCCAAGCTACAGCTGGAAATGCGCGGGAGGCGGGGCTCTGCCCTGCCGCTTGAACCGCTAAACTTGAACCCGGCTCGGGGCCCGCCCCGAGGCGATCTACAGAGTGAGAGAATAATGGCTAAGAAGATAACGGGCTATATCAAGCTCCAGGTGCCCGCGGGCGCCGCCAATCCGTCGCCGCCGATCGGCCCAGCGCTTGGTCAGCGCGGCGTCAACATCATGGAATTCTGCAAGTCGTTCAACGCGGCAACGACCGAGTTGGAAAAGGGCATGCCGATCCCGACCATCATCACCGTCTATGCCGACCGCTCCTTCTCGTTCGAGACCAAGACGCCGCCGGCGACCTTCCTCATCAAGAAGGCGGCGGGCCTGAAGTCGGGATCCAAGGAGCCGGGCAAGATCTCGGCCGGACGCATCAAGCGCTCGGCGCTGCGCGACATCGCTGAGACCAAGATGAAGGACTTGAACGCCAACGATCTCGACGCGGCGACCAAGATCATCGAAGGCTCCGCCCGCGCGATGGGCCTCGAAGTGGTGGAGG
>JALYGI010000553.1 GCA_030777185.1 Pseudomonadota bacterium | reverse complement strand
CCAAGCATCCCGCCGCCTTGCGGAGCTCGGCTACGCGAACGTCACCGTCCGCGCGGGCGACGGCTATGCCGGCTGGCCCGAGCATGCGCCGTTCGACCGGATCATCGTCACCGCGGGCGCCGATCATTTGCCCCGGCCGCTGATCGACCAGCTTCGACCCGGCGGGCGCATGGTGATCCCCGTCGGCAGGAGCCGGAACAGCCTCGATCTGACCGTCGTCGAAAAGGACAGGAGTGGCCGTATCAAAAGGCGGCAAATTCTCCCGGTTGCGTTCGTGCCGCTGACCCGCAGCCGAAATTAGACGAGGCTGTGCGGCGGGGCCTTGGCAGCCCCGCCCTGTGAGCCGCCGATGACATGGCTCGCCGAGGGGACGTTTAGCGGTTTCGGTCCCAGGCGCCGGTGCGCAGGCTCGCCACTTCGAGCCTTTTGCCCATCCATTCGGCAAGCTCCTCGAAGCGGAGCGGTTTCTCGAACACGATCCCGGCAAAGCCGCTCTTGTACCAGCGCACTTTGCCCCGGACAGGCCGGAGGCTTTCGATCGTGACGATCACGGCCTTACCGGTGCATTGCCAATCGTTGATAGCCACCTTCATTCCGCCCAGCGAAATGTCGCGCACCTCCACCTTGTGGTAAAGCTTGCCGATCTGAACGGTCGCGCCGCAGGTGACTTGCAGCCGCGGCGGACGCGATTGGAAGCCCTGGCGCGGCTTCCGGTTGGCAAGAAGCTCGCGCAGGTCGACATTCTGATCGAATTTCACACCCACGGATCCGGCGCGGGTCCAGACGATCATCCCCGGAATACGCTGCTCCGAGTTGAGCTCGATCCAGACCCTCGTGTCGACCGGCACTGCCGCTGTTCCGACTTCGGCCATGAGTCCGCCTGCCGAGACGTTCTTGATCCGGCAAAGAAGGTTCGCTTCATCGGTAACGAGCTTCGCCACCGGGAGCAGGGTTTGCACCCGCTCCGCTGTGCGCCGTTCGGCCGGCCGCGGCACTTCCGTGGAAAGCGTGAAGAGGGTGGATTCCTCGGCGAATTCGTCGGCGCTGCATGCGCCGCGGCCGATTTTTCTGCGAATGAGCGCCTCGAGCATGGAAGCCTCCAACTAAGGACTAACCCACCACCCTATTGTGCCTTCGGTTAAGAATTTCTGTGCAACGGACGAGATCGCGCAGCGCTCTCGGCGCAAAGGCGAGGCCGCCCGGAAGCAGCGGCGCGATCAGAATCCCCCAATAAAAATTGTCGGGGCGGCCGAGGAGCATGAACCCGGCGAGATAGCCGATCAGCAGAAGCGCAATCCGCTCTCCGGTCGCGCCGGTCAGCCCAGCCCAGCCCAGCAGGGCAAGCGGAACCAGCATGGCGATCACTGGCAGTGGCAGTGAAAGGAAGAGAGTGCAGCGTTGCACCATCGCGAGCACGAAGAGCCAACCGCCCGCGCCCGACCAACCCGGCGAGGCCGGATCCTCGCCGGTCACATATCCGGCAAGCGCTGCCGCGTGCGCGGCCATGACCAGGAAAAAGATCAGGATGGCTGCCGCCCAGGCGCCGGCTTCCACGCGGTTTCCCTCCCGCCAGGCGAGCGCAGCCATGACGCAGAGAAAGGGAAGCGCCAGCTCGCGGACGAGCACGGCAATCAGGCCGAATAGGAGGGCCGCCATCCACCGTCCAGACGAGCGCAGGGTGATCGACAGGACGATCAGCAGCGCGGCCCAGCTTTCATGCCAAAAGGTCATGGCGGGCACAGTCAGCAATGCCATGCTGCCGGCGCCGAGGAGAGAAGCGACGCCCCAGGCGGCACGCGATCCGGCGAGGCTCCTCAGCCGCAGGGTGAGTGCGGCGATCGCCGCGATCATCAGCAGCTTGAGGAGCAGGGCAGCACTTTCGGGCCCGAGCGTGCCCACCGTCCAGGCGAGCGTCGGCAGCCGAACGGTGAAGATGGGCCGAAGGGGATAGTCGCGGGCGCGCTGCTCGGCCACGGCTGCGCCGTGATAATCCTCCCCTGCCGCGACTCTCGCAGCGATCGCCTGGTACAGCGCCAGGTCCGTGTCGGTTGGATCAACAGCCGCCACGCTAGACGCAAACGGCGGCTGAATGGTCAT
>JALYGI010000552.1 GCA_030777185.1 Pseudomonadota bacterium | reverse complement strand
GCTCCACGCCACGGGCGAATTGCACTGGCTCCGTGCGAACACGCTCACACCCGGACGCAACCGCACTTTCTTCGGCGGTTATGCGGAAATCGGCTATTTCTTCACCGGCGAAACCCGCGGCTACAGGGGCGGGCGCTGGGACCGGCCCAAGGTGCTGAAGCCGGTCGGAGGGGGCGGCTTCGGCGCGCTTCAGCTCAACTTGCGCTTCGACCATCTCGACCTTAACGACGGGGCGATCATCGGCGGCGAGCAGAACGGCTACCAAGCCTCTCTGCTTTGGATTCCGCAGGACCATGTCCGCTTCTACCTGAACTATGGGCGCATGCAGTATGAGGATGCCGCTCTTCCCGCAGCGGGAGGCGACCGCGACTACGGGATCGACGTGTTCGGCGCGCGCGCACAGGTGGATTTCTAAGCTCTTCTTGCTGCCGCATTGACAGCGTAGGTGATAATGTAACATCCTCTCGGCTCAGGGAGGACTTGTGATGCGTTACCTTCTCTTGCTGGCGCTTGCCGCCGCCGCGCCCGCACTGGCGCAGACCGGGCAGGGTGATGTCGCCGTCACCATCTACAACGACAATCTCGCGCTCGTTCAGGACACGCGCCAGCTGAACCTACCCTCCGGCCGGCTGCGCCAGGAATTCCCCAATGTCTCCGGGCAGATTCAGCCCGAGACGGTGACCCTTGGCGCATCCGACGTGTCGATCGTCGAGCAGAATTTCGATTTCGACCTGCTTTCGCCCGGCAAGCTGATGGAGAAGGCGGTGGGCGAGGAGGTGACGCTCGTGCGCACCAACCCGGCGACCGGCGCGGAGGAGCGGGAACGGGCGCGGGTGCTGGCGGTGAACGGCGGCGTCGTGCTCCAGATCGGCAGCCGTATCGAGGTGCTTCGTGACGATGGCCTGCCGGTGCGCGTCATCTTCGACAAGATCCCGGAGAATCTGCGCGCACGACCGACCCTGTCGGTGACTCTGAACAGCGCGCGCGGCGGCACCCGGCCGGTGACTTTGAGCTACCTGACCGGCGGCATGGGCTGGAAAGCCGATTACGTGACTTTGTTCGACGAGCAGAAGGGCGTCATCGATGTCCAAGGCTGGGTGACGCTCACCAACCAGACCGGAACGACGTTCAACAATGCAGACACGTTGCTCGTTGCCGGCAATGTCGATCGGGAGCAGCAGCCTTATTTTGATCCGAGACGTCGGCGCATGATTGGGAGCGGCTATCCCGCTCCGCCACCGCCGCCTCCGCCGCCGAGCAATCGGCCGGGGACGGAAACACCGACCCGCGAGAGCCTCGGCGAATTTTACCTCTACCCGCTCAAGGAGCGGACGACGATCGCCAACCAGCAGACCAAGCAGGTGAGCTTCCTCGACGTGACCGGAGCTGCGGCGCGGCGCGCCTTCGTGTTTCGCAACGGCTGGCTGCAGACCGCCGACCAGGCGCAGAGCGCGTCAAGCGTGCTGCAATTTTCGAGTTCGCGAAATGCGGGATTGGGCGACGCTTTGCCGGCAGGGACGGTTCGCGTCTACATGAAGGACGCGCGCGGAAACGCTCAATTCGTGGGCGAGAACCAGATCGGCCACACGCCAATGGGATCGGACATCGCAATCACCACGGGAGAGGCGTTCGATGTGAAGGTCCAGCCGGTGATGGAGCAGCGGGAGCGGGTGAATGACAGCCGCTGGCGCACGACCATGCGGTACCGGCTCAGCAACGCCAGTCCGCGCAGCGTGACCGTGGATCTTATCCAGAGCGGCCTGTGGGGAGACACGCGGATCAGCGCCGAAAGCCAGAAGAGCAGCCGCCGCTCCGCGGACGAAGCATTGTGGCGCGTCACGGTTCCCGCCAACGGCGAGGCGACCGTCACCGCGACCTTCGACACTCGTTTCTAGGCTGGCGCCATGCTCGCTCGAAGCGTGCTTGCCGGAACAATGACGCTGATGCTGGCTGCGGCTCCGGCCGCGGCCCAGACGATCGCCACCTCACGTGGACCGGAACAGGTCGGCGTGACCGTCTACCGGGCGCCGTTCCGTGCCTCGACCGAACGGCTGAACCTGGCGTGGCTCAATGGTTTCGCGCTGATCACCGAGACGCGGCGAGTGTCGCTCCCGGCGGGCGAGGCGGACTTACGCTTCGAAGGCGTCGCCGGCGGCATCCTGCCTGAAAGCGCGATTGTGACGGGGCTTCCCAGCGGCGTGGTCGAGAAGAATCAGGATGCCTATCTTCTTTCTCCGGCGAGCCTCATCGACGCGTCGCTTGGCAAGCGGGTGAACCTCCGCCGTACCTCCCGCGCGACGGGGCAAGTGCGGGAGGTCGAAGCGGTGGTCCGCTCGAGCTCCCAGGGCGGAGTGGTGCTGGAGACGGAAGCCGGCGTCGAGGCGCTGCGCTGCACCGGGCTTGCCGAGACGGTCACCTACGATCGGGTGCCGCCGGGCCTTTCCGCCAAGCCGACGCTTTCCGTGCGCGTGCGAAGTGACCGGCCCGCTGAAGCGACGGTCACTCTTTCCTACCTTGCGACCGGCTTCGACTGGCAGGCCAATTACGTGGCCGAGCTTTCTCCTGACGGCAAGCGCATGGATCTGTTCGCCTGGCTGACGCTCGCCAATTCCGATGAGACGGGCTTTCGCAACGCCAGCACCAACGCAGTGGCGGGGCGCCTCAACCGCAGCTCGGGTCGGGCAACGCGCCCCCGTGCGCAGCCGCTTCGGCTCGAATGCTGGCCGGCGGGCACTACGAGCGACGTTCCGGCAATCGAGACGGTGAATAGCGAGGAGATCATTGTGACCGGGGCCAGGATGAGCCTGTCCGGACCTCCACCACCTCCACCGCCGCCTCCTCCTCCCATGGCCGCTCCCGCCATGTTGGCTCAGCAGGAGGAGCTCGGCGACCTGAAGCTGTACCGCATCCCGGAGCCGGTGACGGTCGCCGCCAAGAGCCAGAAGCAGGTCGCGTTCATCGATCGGGATGGCGTGAAGGTCGACACCCTGTATCGACAGCGGCTTTATGCGAGCGACATGTCGCCTCGTCCGGTGATGCGGGTGGTCGTCACGCGCAATCGCAGCACAGAAGGACTGGGGCTACCGCTGCCGGCGGGGCGCGTCGTTATTTTCGCCCAGGGCAGGGAGCGGCCAGTCCTGATCGGACTAGGCTCGCTGCAGGACAAGAGCGTCGGCGAGAATGTCGATATCGAGATTGGCACCGCATCGGCGGTCACGGCGCAGCTCGTCAACCTGACGCCGGAAAGCCGCGGGAGCACCAGCTGGGAGTTGACGGTCACCAACCCGCACCCCCAGTCGATCCGTTACGAGGCCGAGTTCGAAACAGGGGCAGCACGCTTCACGCCGAACGGGCAGCTCGGACGCCGCGATGGCCGGCCGCTGTGGACGACGACCATTCCCGCCAACGGCAGCGCGAGGCTGCGCTACACGCTCGCGCCGCAATAGGTCCGGGCCGCTAAATCCCCGGTAGCGCCTTTGGCCGATTGTCCTCGTCCAGCGCAACGAAGGTGAAGAGCGCTTCCGTCACCATCACCTCCTCGGTGCCGCGATTTCTGCTGGCGATCACTTCGATTCGGATGCCCATCGATGTCCGGCCGGTCCGCTCGATCCGCGCGAACACCGGGATGATGTCGTGCAGCAGGAT
>JALYGI010000551.1 GCA_030777185.1 Pseudomonadota bacterium | reverse complement strand
GGGGGCGCCCCAATCGAAAATCCGGGTGACATAATCCCAATATTCCTCGAGCGTCTCGCCTTTGACTGCGAAGACTGGAACGCCGGTCGCTGCGATCGCGGCGGCGGCATGGTCCTGCGTCGAGAAGATGTTGCACGAGGCCCAGCGAACCTGCGCACCGAGCGCCGTAAGCGTCTCGATCAGCACCGCCGTCTGGATCGTCATGTGAAGCGAACCCGTGATCCGCGCACCCTTCAGCGGCTGCGACGCGCCGAACTCCGAGCGGAGCGCCATCAGGCCCGGCATCTCGGTCTCGGCGATCTCGATCTCCTTGCGGCCGAAGGCGGCAAGATCGAGGTCCCGGACAACATGGTCGTTGAAGGTCTGCTGGGGCTGCGTAGCCAAAGGCGGTCTCCCGTCGGAAAAAGAAAAGACCGCCTGAAGATGGGCGGCCGCGTGCCCGCTCCGTAGCCAATCAGGTCTTGCGACGCAAATATAAAGATATCTTTATATGTGCCCTTCAGGCAGTGCCGAAGCCGGCGTTCAGCAACCGCGTATCGATCCCCGCGCTGCTGAAGGCACTCGCCCAGCGCGAGCCGACGTCGCACTCGTACAGCAGCTCCTCGCTGCCGGCGGTGGCGAACCAGCCGTTGGAACAGAGCTCCTGCTCGAGCTGTCCGGCCCCCCATCCCGCATAACCAAGCGCCGCCAGCCAGCGGGTCGGGCCCCTTCCCTCCGCAATGGCCTTGAGGATGTCGAGCGTCGCGGTCAGCACCCACTTGCCGGCGACGTGGACGCTCCCCTCGCCGCCCCAGTCGTTCGAATGGATGATGAAGCCGCGCTGCGGCTCGACCGGGCCGCCGGCATGGATTGCCACGTCGGGTGCGACACCGGGTTCGATGTCGAGCTGCTTCAGAAGATCGTGGAAGGTAATACGGGGCATGATCCGCCCGAGGCCGATGCCGAGCGCCCCATCCTCGTCATGCACGCACATCGCGATGACAGCCCGCTCGAAGCGGGGATCGCCCATGCCCGGCATGGCAAGAAGAAACTGGCCGCTGAGGAACTTGGGTTCGTCCATTGCCCGCCTATAGGCGCGGCGCGGCGGCCCTGCTAGAGCCGCCGCCGTTCCAAACAGGCCATTCGAAAGGAAGAGGCGATGAGCATCAATGTCGGCGACCGGGTACCTCAGACGACCTTTATGAAAGCGACCAGCGAGGGCCCGCAACCGGTGAGCTCCGACGAATATTTCCGCGGCCGCCGCGTTGCCCTTTTCTCGGTCCCCGGCGCATTCACCCCCACCTGTTCAGCCAAGCACCTTCCCGGTTTCGTCGACAAGGCTGAGGACCTAAAGTCCAAAGGAGTGGACGAGATCGCCTGCACCGCCGTCAACGACGCGTTCGTGATGAGCGCCTGGGCGCAAAGCAGCGGCGCGGCCGACAAGGTGACCATGCTCTCGGACGGCAATGGAGAGTTCGCTCAGGCGCTCGGCCTCACTATGGACGGGTCGAAATACGGAATGGGCACGCGCGGCCAGCGCTTCTCGATGATCGTCAATGACGGGGTCATCGAGCAGCTCAATGTGGAGGAGCCCGGCGCGTTCAACGTCAGCAGCGCCGATTACATGCTCGAACGTCTATAACGCCGCACCTCCGGGAGGGCCGGGAACTCGTTCCGGCCCTCCCGCTTTTTCTTATTGCGCGGCAAGGAAACAAGCACCGCCCGTAAGCATTTCACCGGCAAAACTTGTGCGGATTCAGGAGAGTTAGATGGCGGCGAGCTCCTCACCAGTGGACACGGAGTCGAGAGCCGGCGCGCCAGTGGCGGGCATCGGTGGGGGCACCGAGGACGAGGCTGAAACCGTCGCGGGCGGCTCGCAGTGGAATCCGCTGACCGCCGCCGCCCTCGTCGGCGGCGCGATGGCGGCAACGGCGGGAGCCTATCTCGGCGCCAAGGCGATCGCGCGGCGAAACGCCGGCAAGGACGGGCGCATCAATTCGGTCCTCTGCACCGCGATCACGGCCGGAGACATGGCGGCTCAGAAGAACCCGGAATAAGCTGAGGCGGGCTCAGCGACACCGGATCGAGGTCTACCGTGGAGCGGCTTCCAAAGGCCTCAGCACCTGCGTCGCAAACTGCTCGGCCTGGTTGGCGAACACCAGCAGGTTGACGGCCAGGTTGCCGCGAATGAAGCCATAATCGGCCGTCAAATAACGCTGCAGCGCCGGGCGCCCGTCGGCCGCGACGAAAGCCTTCCCGAAGCTGTACCGCTGGTTGAACGAGGCGATCGCCTGCGCGGCCTTGTCCGGCGGCGAATTGGCGATCCGCGTCCAGAACGACTGGATGCTGAGCGCCTTGCAGGCGCCGGCCGCATCGCACGAGCTCAGGATCAGCGACGCGCGCCGGTTGTTGGGAAAGGTAACGAGCAGCGCCGGCCTTGCCGCCTGACCCGAGCGCTGGAAACGGGCGCCGATCGCCGTCAGCACGGGCTCCACCGTGG
>JALYGI010000550.1 GCA_030777185.1 Pseudomonadota bacterium | reverse complement strand
GCGCTCCGGCTTGTTAACCATTGCCTGCTGGGGCTAGTTAACCCCAACCAGATCAAGGTTATTTCAGTCAGAGCGGGTGAGGTGGGGTTTTGCGGAAACTGGGTTTGATCGGCGGGATGAGCTGGGTCTCGACCGCCATGTATTACGAGCAGATCAACAAGGGTGTGGCGAGGAAGCGCGGCGGCCTCGCTTCGGCGCCGCTGCTGATGGAGAGCATGGACTTCGCAGGCGTGGTGGAGCGCCAGTCGGCGGGCGATTGGGATGGGCTCGGACGGCAGCTCGGCGATTCAGCCAAGCGGCTCGCCGATGCAGGCGCCGAGGGATTGATCCTCTGCAGCAACACCGCGCACCGAATGTACGACCGGATCGCCGAGCAGGCGGGAGTGCCGGTAATCCATATCGGCGACGTCACCGCCGAGCGGCTGGTAAGGGACGGCGTCAAGCGGGCCGGTCTGATCGGCACCCGTTTCACCATGGCCGAGAGCTTCTACCGCGATCGGATCGAAACGCACGGCATTGCGGTCGCCACCCCGGACGCCGCAGTGATGAAGGAGATCGACCGGATCATCTTCGACGAGCTGGCGCGGGGCACCGTTTCGAGGGTGTCGCAGCGGACGCTGAAAACCTGTCTCACCCTGATGAGCCAGGCGCGGCAACAGGCAGTTATTCTGGGCTGCACGGAGCTCGTGATGCTGGTCGACCCGGTCGCGAACGTGCTTCCGGTCTACGATACGACCGCGCTCCATGCGCAGGCGGCTGTCGACTGGATCCTTGCTGACGAGCCTGCTCGCGTGGAGCAGAAGGAGCCCGCGGAAGCGGGCGCTTAGGCCCTTTCATAAGGTCTGAACTGCTTGCCCTGCGCCTTCCGAAGTGGCAGTGGCGGGTGGCCGAGGGGCGGTTAGCTCAGTTGGTAGAGCATCTCGTTTACACCGAGAGGGTCGGCGGTTCGAGCCCGTCACCGCCCACCATCCAAATTGGCCCAGGCTTAAATCCAGCCGAGCATCCTGAGCAGGATCAAGGTCGCCACGGCTGACAGGAGCAGCGAGCCGAGGCAGCCGAGACGGTTGGAAAAGAAGAAGAACAAAATTGAACCCTCATTTAGAGCCTGATCGTCCGCGGCCGAAGCGTCCTTGCCCTTTCGCCGTAACCAGCCACGGCTAAGCTATTATTCTTCTTCCTCCTCGGCAGCTCCCTCGTCTTCCGGTTCGGGCGGGGGTGGGGGAGCGCTGAGGGTCGGCGGCTCGCGCCGGCGCCGCGGCGGTGCGTTGTCGCGGGGCGCACGCGAGGCGTCGGGTGGAGGCGGTGGAGCGATTTCCACTGGGCGGCCCTCGGCAGGACCAGCTTCGTCCTCCCACTCCTCCTCCTCCCCGTCCTCGACATAGCCTTGGGGCACGGCACCACCCTCGCCCGGCGGTGGAACTACGTCCGCGCCGCTATCTTCGACGTCATATTCGCCCACATAATAATCTTGCTGCGGCTGGACCGTGCCGTAGGGGGCGGGCGGGAGCGTCTCGCCCCGGGCGACCTCTGCCTCGGGCACGGCAGCGGGAGTGGCTGGAGCGGCCTTCACGGCCTCCGACATGAAGTTGCGCCAGATCACAGCCGGAATGCCGCCGCCCTGAACGTCCCCGACCGGCTGATTGTCGTCGCGCCCGATCCAGACCCCGGTCACAAGATCGCCCGCGAAACCGATGAAATAAGCATCGCGATTGCCTTGCGTGGTGCCGGTCTTGCCGAAGGTCTGGAAGGGGAGCTTCGCGGCCCGCCCGGTGCCGTGATTGGTGACGGCGCCGAGAAGCTGCAGCATATTGTCGCGCACGGATCCCTCGAAAGGCGAACCGCCCTCGCCGACGGCTTCGGGAAGGCCACTCGGCTTTACCGGATAGCTGCCCTTCGCGATTGCGGCGAAGGCGCTCGTCATCTCCATCAGGGTCATGGCCGAAGTGCCAAGAGCAATCGTTGGGCCCGGCTCCAGCTCGCTGGTGACGCCGAGATCGCGGGCAGCCTGGACGACCTTCTCCCGCCCGACCTGCTGGGCAAGGCGCACCGCAGCGACGTTACTTGAAAAGGCGAAGGCGTCGCGAAGCGGAAGGACACCGCGATATTTCCCCTCGTAATTCTCGGGGGTCCAGTTGCCGATCCGGATCGGCCGGTCCTCGATCATGTCATTGGGGCTGTAGCCGGCCCGCATTGCTGCGAGGTAGACGAACAGCTTGAAGGTCGATCCCGATTGCCTTTTGGCCTGTGTGACGCGGTTAAAGGGGCTCTGCCGGTAGCTTCGGCCGCCGACCATCGCCACCACCCGCCCGTCGGCCCGCATCGAGACCAGGGCCACCTGCGCGCCGCCGATGCCGGCGCCACGGATCGCCCGCGCCGCCTGCCGCTGCATCCGGTCCTCGAGCGTGGTCTGGATGCGCTGCTCACCGTAGCGGGGCTCCGACTGGCCAAGCTCTTTGAAGATCCAGTCGGCGAAATAGGTTCCGTTCGGCACATCCTTTACCGGGCCGCGGTTGAGCTTCACGACCGGGAGCTCTTCGGCTGCCTCCTCGTCGAGGTAGCCGGCATCGACCATTGCGTTTACGACCACTTCGCCGCGGGCACGGGCGCCCTTCAGATTGGATGTCGGGGCGAGGCTTGAAGGTGCCTTGATGAGGCCGGCGAGCATGGCCGCCTGTTCAACCGTCAGTTCTTCCGGCTTGCGGCTGAAATAGTGGTTTGCGGCGGCCCGCAGGCCGTAAACATTGTCGCCGAAATAAACGCTCGACAGGTAACGCGAAAGGATCTCGTCCTTGCTCAGCCAAGTTTCGAGCCAAAGCGCAAGGATCGCCTCTTGCACCTTTCTTGCCGCTGTTTGATCGGAGGAAAGGAAGGCAAGCTTCGCAAGCTGCTGCGAGATCGTGCTTCCGCCTTCGACCACGCCGCCCGCCAGGAGGTTGCGTATGCCGGCCCGGGCAATGCCCCAGGGATCGACGCCGAGATGCTCGTAGAAACGCCTGTCTTCGATCGCCAGAAAGGCCTGGGGCACGTGGGAGGGAAGCTGACGCGCGTCAACCGGAAGATCGGTCACCGAGCCTTTGCGTGCGATCGGCCGGCCTTCCGCCGAGAGCAAGGTGACGCTCGGCGCGGTGAGCGGCTTCAGAGACTTGGAAAGCGGCGCCGTGAGGGCGAGAATAAGCACCAGGACCAGCAGCAGCACGCCCGCACCCAGCGCGATCTTGCGCGCTCGCCGCCCACGTTCGGGCGGCGGCTGATCGGCCAATTCTTCCGGGGTAAGCTCCGGCTCTTCCGCAAGGGTGGCCGCACTTGTTTGGATCAGCACCGGCGGTGCTCATCGACGAAAAGGAAAAACTGCCCAAGCATAACTCAAATCAACCGTTACTCTGGCCCGATCGCCGGAACGGAGCCGGATCGCTTTGGTTGCAGCCGGAACAGTGCACCGGCGAATTTAGCGCCGATGAGCCCCAATTCGGAACGGTCCGGCGCGAGGTGCTTGCAAGGCGAGACGAGACCCGCATCTCATCGCCGGGATGGGGAGGATCGGCCGCAGCTCAATGCGCCTGGTAATCGGGCCTTAATTGATTGAACGGCAGAGAATTTTTTACGAGCGAAAACCGCTGAGTCTGTTATGTTGCCGCCACGCCGGCCGGGGGGCCGGTTCGCCATCCCAGGGGGGAAGGTCTTAAGGAGCACTAAGTGACCGTCGAAACAGCGCGCGATACCCTTGACCGCCGTCAGCTCGTCAATGCTCTGAGGAGCTTCCGGCGCGGCGATTTCACAGTGCGTCTTCCCGAGGACGTCTCCGGCCCGGACAGCGAAATTTGCAGGCTCTTCAACGAAGTGGTCGGCATGGAAGAGGAGGTGACCCGCGAGTTCGAGCGGCTGTCGCTCGTCGTCGGCAAAGAGGGAAAGATCACGCAGCGCGGACGCGTGCGCGGCGCGACCGGAGGTTGGGAAGCCAAGGTCCGATCCGTGAATGAGCTGATCGACGACATGGTGCAGCCGACGGCTGAGGTCAGCCGCGTCATCGGCGCCGTCGCCAAGGGCGATCTTTCCCAGACGATGACGGTTGAGATCGACGGGCGGCCGCTGCGCGGCGAGTTCCTTCGGATCGGCAAGGTCGTGAACACCATGGTGGAGCAGCTTGCCTCCTTCACCTCGGAAGTGACGCGCGTGGCCCGCGAAGTGGGCACCGAGGGCAAGCTGGGCGGCCAGGCGACGGTGAAGGGCGTTGCCGGCACCTGGAAGGACCTCACCGACAATGTGAACGCGATGGCGACCAACCTGACGGGGCAGGTCCGCAACATCGCCGAAGTGACGACCGCGGTGGCGAGCGGCGATTTGTCCAAGAAGATCACGGTGGAGGTGAAGGGCGAGATCCTCGAACTCAAGAACACCATCAACACCATGGTGGACCAATTGAATTCCTTCGCGTCGGAAGTGACGCGCGTGGCCCGCGAAGTGGGTACCGAAGGAAAGCTCGGCG
>JALYGI010000549.1 GCA_030777185.1 Pseudomonadota bacterium | reverse complement strand
ATCAAGCGCTCGGCGCTGCGCGACATCGCTGAGACCAAGATGAAGGACTTGAACGCCAACGATCTCGACGCGGCGACCAAGATCATCGAAGGCTCCGCCCGCGCGATGGGCCTCGAAGTGGTGGAGGGCTGAAGACATGGCAAAGCTCACCAAGAAGCAGAAGGCGCAGGCCGGAGCCGTTGAACCGCAGCGCCTTTACGGCGTCGACGAAGCGATCGCGATTGCCAAGGCGAACGCCACGGCCAAGTTCGACGAGACGATCGAGCTCGCAATGAACCTCGGCGTCGATCCCCGCCACGCGGACCAGATGGTTCGCGGCGTCGTCACCCTTCCCGCCGGCACCGGCAAGGACGTCCGTGTCGCGGTGTTCGCCCGCGCCGGCAAGGCCGACGAGGCGCGCGCCGCCGGTGCGGACGTGGTCGGGGCCGAGGATTTGATGGAGACGATCCAGGGCGGCACGATCGATTTCGACCGCGTGATCGCGACGCCCGACATGATGGGCATCGTCGGCCGACTTGGTAAGGTGCTCGGTCCCAAGGGCCTGATGCCGAACCCGAAGCTCGGCACCGTCACTCCGAACGTCACCGAAGCGGTCAAGGCGGCCAAGGGCGGCCAGGTCGAGTTCCGTGTCGAAAAGGCCGGGATCATCCATTCGGGCATCGGCAAGGCGAGCTTCTCGAACGAGGACCTCCGTCGCAATTTCGACGCGTTCGTGGACGCGATCGTCCGCGCCAAGCCGGCCGGCGCCAAGGGCAAATATGTCAAGAAGATCGCGGTCAGCTCCACCATGGGGCCGGGCGTGAAGGTCGACGCCGCTCAGGTCGCTTCGGCATAAGCCGGCAGGGATCTCCTGACAAAAAAGAGGGCCGGGGCGGCAAGCTCCGGCCCTTTTTCGTTGCAGGCGCTCGAGCGCCGGTCAGCTTCGCATCGAGCCTGGGGAGAAGCCGGTCCAGCGTTTAAAGGCGCGGGAGAAGGCCGCCGGGTCGGAGAAGCCGAGACGGTAGGAAACCTCCTTGATCGAATGGCCCTGGCGCACGAGGCCGAGCGCAAGGCGGTGTCGCAGCTTGTCCAGGACCTGCTCGAACGTAACGTTCTCGGCCTTGAGGCGGCGATAGAGCGTCTGGCGGCTGCAGCCGAGCTCCCCCGCCACGCGATCGATGCCAACCTCCCCGCCGGCCAGGAGCGGTTCCAGCGTTCGCTCGACCTCCGCCCTGAAGCTCTGCTTCGGCGGCCGCGCGCGGCGCTCGAAGGCGTTGGCGACCTCGCCCAAGAAGGCAAGAATGGAGTTGGCGCGGCGCACCGGGAGCTCCGCGGCCGCCGCAGGTCCAGCAAAGGCGAAAGCCTGCTGCCAGCGCGCGGCGGGGCAGTTCGGCTTTCGATCGCATGTCGCGCAGGCGCCCTGCCGAAACTGACGGATGCAACGTTCAATCATGCTTTTGAGCTGCATGGTCATGCCCCAAGTGTTGCATGGTCCTAATACACTGCGACACTTAGCGGCGCAACCTTCTTCAAAAGGGGAGAGACTATGCGCCGAACCTGGATCGCAACCGCCGCCATAGGAGCGATGCTCGCTTCAAGCCCGGCTTCTGCCGATACGGTAACCGACTGGTGGGAGGTCGCGAACCGCTACTACAATGCCGCGCAGGGCTCGCCGGGGCCGCTAACACCGGAAATACACCGCGCTTCGACCCGTGCGGCGCTCGCCATGTTCGAAGCGCTCAATGCAATCGACCGCCGCTACCGGACTTACTTGAATGTTCCGGCCGGAGACGCGGCGGCCTCCGGAGACGCGGCTGCGGCGACGGCCGCCTACAAGGTGCTGCTGCAATCCTACCCGGCCAACAAGGCCCCGCTCGACGAAAGCTACGCGCTCGCCATGGCCGGGATAAAAGACGAGCGGGCGCGCGAGACCGGCCGCGCAATCGGCGAGCAAGCGGCGCAGGCGGCATTGGCATCCATCCTGATCGATCCAGCGGTCGCCCAAACGCCGTACCGCCCGCGCACCATACCGGGCCAATGGATCGGCGCCTCCTTGCCGTCGCTCGAGCCCTATTGGAGGACGATGAAGCCCTGGGTGGTCCCGAGCCCCGACGCGCTTCGTCCACCGCCTCCGCCGCCGCTCGACAGCGAGCTTTATGCCCGCGATTATGAGGAGATCAGGAGGCTCGGCGGCAGGGACAGCAAGGAGAGGACCTCCGTGCAGACCTTGATCGCCCGTTATCGGCAGGCCTTCGACGTCACCCCCTCGGTCCGCCTCGCGACCGACGCTCCGGGCCGGCCGCCTGTCGACAATGCACGGCTGCTGGCGCTCTACCAGATGGCGTTCGACGATGCCGTCCAGGCGATGGCGGTGGCCAAGCTTCACTATGATTATTGGCGGCCGATCACCGCGATCCGCAACGGCGACGGCGACGGCAATGCTGCGACGCAGCCGGACCCGAATTGGACTCCCCTCCTCCCGACGCCGAACTTCCAGGAATATCCCTGCGGGCATTGCACCGTGGCGGCGGCGATCGCGGAGGTGATGAAGTCGGAGAGCGGGTGGCGCCCCTCGGTGGGAGTGAGGGTGGGGTCGCTCCTCAACCCCAACTCGGTTGAGCAAGTCCTACCCAGCTGGGACGAATGGGTGAAGCAGGTGTCGGATTCGCGCATTTATGGCGGCGTCCACTACCGCTTTTCGAACGAGGCTGGCGAGGAGATCGGCCGGCGCGCGGCAAGGATGGTGATCGAAAAGGCGATGCGGCCGCTGCCTCGCACAGGAAAGCCCTGAGGTCACCCTCCGTTGCTCCCTTTGGCCCGATCGGCTCCCGAGGCACGATGGAATACGCAGCCTTCAATCGAGCGGCACCAACG
>JALYGI010000548.1 GCA_030777185.1 Pseudomonadota bacterium | reverse complement strand
CGATAGGCCTCGGTGAGATTGCCCGCGACCTCGTGGGCAATGCCGCGGCTGAAATAGGCCAGCTCCGGACGACTTGTCTTGCGGGCGAGCGCTTCGTTGAAAAGGGCGATCGCCTCCAAAGGGCTTGCTCCCATGCGGACGTAGGCGGCGCCCTTGTTCAAATAGGATTCGGGTTGCGCCGGATCGAGCGCGATGGCTTTGTCGAAGTCGGCAATTGCTCCCTTGTGGTCCTTACCGTGGAGCCTGACGATCCCGCGATTCACATAAGTGGCAACTTGATCCCGGACGCTCAGCGTCCCGCTCCTGAAGGCATCATTGCACTTCTGCAGCGCGTCGATCGATCCATCCTTGGCGCGGGCAACGGCATAGCAGCTGAAGCCGGGACTTGCGCCGAGCACCATTACGCTGGCGGCGGCGGGTGCGGTGAGGAGGCAGGAGGTCAGGACGCAAGCTGATACGAGGACGGATCTCCTCATCGTTCTTCTCCTTTGACGGTCTTCGAAAGCGAATGACGAGCCTAGCATCCCGGCAGCTCCCGGACCAGTTCGACCAAGGGCATCGCCGCTCGGCAAAGGGCATGGCAGGCCCAGCGGTTATTTGCTTTCCTGGGCCATCAGATCGTGCCGCTTCAAAGCATGGCGGAGCTGGTCGTAGCTCAGTTGAAGTGCTGCGGCCGCGGCCCGCTGGTTCCAGCGACACTTCTCCAGGGCGGCCGAAAGAATCGCCTTTTCATATTCGGCCACGGCCAGCCGGAAATCGGCGCAGCTGGCGGGATCGTAAGCACCAGGCCGCTGGATCTGCACGACCGCCTGAGACTGCGGCTGGGCGGCTTCGGCCGGCCGGTTTTCATTCGCGGCGATCGGCGGCCAGGGCGACTCGAACGGATCGAACTGGATGTCCTCGATCGCGCTGTGAGCATCCGCCCAGCGATATACGGCACGTTCGACGACATTGCGCAATTCTCGGACATTGCCGGGCCAGGCGTAATTGAGGAGCTTGGTGGAGGCGGCATTGCTGAAGCCGGGCCAGCGGTCCCATTCGAGCTCCAGCGCCATCCGCCGCCCGAAATGTTCAGCCAGAATGGGGATATCGCTGATCCGGTGCCGAAGCGGCGGGAGCGTGATGACTTCGAAGCTAAGCCGATCGAGGAGGTCGGCCCGGAAGCGGCCCTGCTCCACGAGCTTGGGCAGATGCTCGTTGGTAGCCGCGACGATCCTTACGTCCACCTGCACCGGTTTGCTGGAGCCGATGCGGTTCACCTCGCCATATTCGACAGCGCGCAGGAGCCGCTCCTGCGCACCTTGAGAAAGCGTCGCCAACTCGTCGAGGAACAAGGTGCCGCCATCCGCTTCCTCAAAGCGGCCCGCGCGGGATTTGGTCGCGCCGGTGAAGGCCCCTGCTTCATGGCCGAACAGCTCCGCCTCGATCAAGGTCTCGGGGAGTGCCGCGCAATTCATCGTCACGAGCGGTCCGTCCCAGCGCGACGAGAGGCGGTGGAGCCGCTCGGCCACCAACTCCTTTCCGGTGCCGCGTTCGCCGATCACCAGCACCGGCCGATCGAGCGGAGCGGCTCGGCTCGCCCGCTCGATCGCGTCGAGAAAGGATGAGGATTGCCCCACCAGCTGAACACTTCTCTCCATGCCAATAGTTGGCGCCATTTCCCACCATCTGGCAAGCATTTTCGGGCGAAATTGCGGGGTGCCGGGAGAAAAGTGGCCGATTTCCGCCAGTGCCGAGGCTTGGCACGGCTCTTGTAGAGGATTGGGCATACCGCCTCGGCGGGGAAACCAAGGTTAGGGAGACCGGAAATGTTCAACAACGATCTTAGCCGCACCGCCCTTTCCGCGCTTGGTGCTCTGCTCCTCACCGCCACTTTGGTCGGCGCCGCGGTCGGTCCGGCCCATATGGTCGAGACCGTCGCGGTGGTTTATGCAGGGGCGGCTCCGCAGGTTGGGGGCGGGATCGATGCCTGATCCGGTGATGGTGGCAACGGGCGAGCTCATCAGAATAGCTCCTCCCCGAGCCTCCCGGCCACCGAGGCCGTCGCGCCATTCCCGCCACCCGCGGCCGGCACGCAAAGATATGGAGTTCATGTTCATGGGTATTTTCTCTCGCACGCGCGACATTGTTGCGGCCAATTTCACGGATCTTCTCGATAAGGCTGAGGATCCGGCCAAGATGATCCGGATGATCATCATGGAGATGGAGGAGACGCTTGTGGAGGTTCGGGCCTCGGCGGCTCGGACGATTGCCGATCAGAAGGAGATGCGTCGGCAG
>JALYGI010000547.1 GCA_030777185.1 Pseudomonadota bacterium | reverse complement strand
ATCCTGAGCTGGATGCGCTATCGTGCCGTGGTTCTGAAGCGCAGCCTTTTTGCCCTCAGGTCGGCTCGAGACGAGCGACGTGGAGTCGCCGCGGTCGCGCGCCGCTGGCAAATGCGTCGTCCTCGCTGGGAAGCCAATCATTACGATCTCCTGGACGTGAGCAAAGATGCGACGGACCTCGAGATCAGATCCGCGTACCTTCGCCTCATAAAGGAGCGTCATCCGGATCGCGAAGTCCAGGTGACGGGGACGATTGGTTCGGCAGCGGAACTCAACGCTGCCTATTGGGTGCTGCGGGATCCGGTTCGCCGCGCCCGTTATGATGATGCTCTCCAGGAGGAGAATCGCAATTGGCTTTATCCGCGCTCGGCGGAACCTGCGCCACTTGCGCCGATCCCGTCCCGCCGCTCTCGCGAGCTCCTGGCGGCGGGGGCGTTGCTGACGGTCATCACCGCGCTTGTCTTGTTCGGCCAGCAACAGGTGGCGGAAAGAGAAAGGGCTGCGGCGACAGCCGCCCTTTCTCGGCCGCCGCTTCGCATCCGAACGCCGACATGGCTCCCCCCCGACCTCAAGACACTCAACGACAGCTCGGTCGCGGAGGCGGCTTCGGCCGCAACCATGATGTCGCCCGATGAAGCCCTAGAGCACAGCAAGAGTTGCTTTGAAGAGGTGGCGGCGTCGCGCGACCTCAAGATCCTCGATTATTGCGTGGCCTTCGATGCAAGCGTGGCTCTTTTGGATCCGACGACAGCGGCACGGGGCGATAAGCCGAGCTACTTCAATCCGGCCGTCCAACAGGCCCGCCACGCCGAAGCACTCTTCCCCTTCTTCAAGACGGAGCGAGAAGCGCAGGCGCGGCGTCTCGCCGTTGTAGCTGCTTCGGTTGCGCAGTTGGCGCAGAAGCTTTCCGAGCAGGCCGGGAACGGTCAATCTCCTGCGCCCGAACGCACGGGTTCCCGGGAGCGGCCGACCGACAAACGGGAAGCGCGCTGAGGACGAGAACAAGAGCCCATTGCGGCGCGACCGTGAACCAGCTGGAATCCGCTCCTTCGAAGGAATGTCAGCTAACCACCCATAGCTGCCGTCCAGGACGGCACCGGCGGGACATGGCTCAACCCCCGTTCGGCGCTCAACGCCGGTTCGGCCGATTGGTGCTACGCTCTACAGCTACGTCAGGATCGCGGGAATCCTGCCGTTGCAAGATTGGTCCTGCGCTCGTCCGCTGCTCAGGCGCGTGGGGCCCAAGAAGAGCGGCGCGCCGGGCCTGCGACAATCAAATGTCGTTCCGCCTCAGAAGGCCGTTTGCGCATCATGTCCGCTACGTTTCGCAGCGGGCTCACCGGGGCTGAAAAGTCCATCCACTAGCAACGTACGTCACGTGTTCGCGTTCCGCCGAGGCAATGAAAAGGCAATGAATAATAAGGCTTTCATCCGCTGGTGTAGGAAAGTGGCTCGAAAGCGGACAGCCGCTAGGTCATGACGGATGATGCAAGAGGCCTCCACCTGAGAGTGAGCCGGAGCAAACCGACCGACCCGCGCAACGCCCGAACCGCTGCTTCCCGGGCTGAAGGGCCGACCTGCAGGTCATAGCTTGATGGCGGCATCGCCGCTGTTCGCTATCAGGATGGTGCCGCCGGTCACTTCCCGCGCCTTCGGGCCAGCGCATCGATTTGCTCGGTTCGGCATCGAGAATTTGAGGTGGGAACATGTAACCTCCCCGGCTCCTCGAGCGAATGAGCTAGAGTAGCGTTTGTTACGCTATCCGAGTATTAGATCACGTCGCCAGCCAGGAGACTTACATGAAGAAGATCATCGCAGCCGCAACATTGCTGCTCTTTTCCGGATCGGCAGCCTATGCCGCTGCTCCGGAAGCGATCCACGCTTTGGCAAAGAGCTGTGGCCTGCCCTGCTGCTAAGCCAGACCGGGTCAATGTGAGGGCGTCCGCTCAATGAGCGGGCGCCCTTGTTTTTGCCCGCTATGTTCGTTGATCCGCAAATGTCCGACGTCTTTTTTGGTCGGCGGCTCAACGGATGAATGGCCGGCTTCTCGTGGAGCTGCCTTTTGACCGTGGTTCGAAGTGAATGGGGGATAGAAGGGGTTCGGCGCCTGCGCCCGAAGGTCGCCGTTCTCGTTGTCGTCGACGTGCTCTCCTTTTCGACGGCGGTCGACATGGCGACCGGCAGGGGAGCCCAGGTTCTGCCCTTTCCCTCCGGCGACGGCGCGGCGGCCCAGGAAGCCGCGAGCAAGGCCGGCGCGATCTTGGCCGCGCCCCGCCAGGCAAGCGGCGGCCAGATCAGCCTCTCGCCCCGAACGCTCTGCCAACTCGCCGCGGGCGCCAGGCTCATGCTGCCGTCGCCCAATGGCTCCCGCTTGTCGGTGGAGGCCGGCTCGGGACCGGTGCTTGCCGGC
>JALYGI010000546.1 GCA_030777185.1 Pseudomonadota bacterium | reverse complement strand
CCGAAGAGACCCGCTATTATCTCAACGGCATCTTCTTCCACGTCTCGGACGAAGCGACCCCTGTCTTGAAGGCGGCCGCGACCGACGGGCATCGCCTCGCCCGCGTCACCGTGCCCCGCCCCGCCGGGGCCGAAGGAATGCCGGACATCATCATCCCGCGCAAATGCGTGGCTGAGCTGCGCAAGCTGCTCGACGAAGTGGACGGGACGGTTCAGGTTTCGCTGTCGGAGTCGAAGATCCGCTTCGGCCTCGGCAACGCGATCCTGACCTCGAAGCTGATCGACGGGACCTTCCCCGATTACAGCCGCGTCATCCCGACCGCCAACGACAAGCTGCTCCGCATCGATCCGAGGAGCTTCGAAGAGGGCGTGGACCGGGTCGCCACCATCGCCAGCGAGAAGACCCGAGCGGTAAAGATGGCGCTCGAGCGCGATCGGATTACCCTTTCGGTCACCAGCCCTGAGAACGGCACCGCTGCCGAGGAAGTGCCCGGCGACTACGGCGCCGACGCGCTCGAGATCGGCTTCAACGCACGCTACCTGCTCGACATTCTCGGCCAGATCGATGGCGACACTGTCGAAGTCCATCTCGCCGACGCCGCCGCACCCACCCTGCTGCGCGAGAACGACAAGGCCGCAGCGCTCTACGTGCTGATGCCGATGCGGGTATAAAGTTCGCGTCCGACGCGGATGCCTGGACTTGTTCGTCTCACCCTTGCCAACTTCCGATCCTACTCCGACGCGTTGATCGCGCCCGGTTCCGGCCTGGTGGTGCTCACCGGGGAAAACGGAGCGGGCAAGACCAACGTGCTGGAGGCGGTGTCGCTCCTCTCGCCCGGACGGGGCCTGCGCGGCGCGAACCTCTCCGAGATGGCGCGCAGCGGCGGCTCGGGGGAGTTTGCGGTAGCGGCACGGCTCGGCGACGTTGATCTCGGCACCGGCACCACTCCGTCGGCCCCTGAGCGGCGCCAGGTGCGCATCAACGGCGCCCAGGCCTCCGCCACCTCGCTCGCTGAATGGCTGTCGGTCCTGTGGCTCACGCCGACAATGGACCGGCTCTTCGTCGAAGGCGCAGGGGGGCGCCGCCGCTTCCTCGATCGGCTTGTCCTCGCCCTCGCCCCGGCTCACGCCGTCCACGCCTCGCGCTACGAAGCGGCGATGCGAGCCCGCAACAAGCTGCTCGGGGAAGCAGCGCCGGACATCGGCTGGCTTTCGGCTTTGGAAGCTCGGATGGCGGAGCATGGCGCCGCCCTCGCCGCCGCGCGCAACAATGCGGTCGCCGCGCTGGCGGAACGCCTTGCCTCGGCTGCCGAGGGACCGTTCGCCAGAGCCGGCATCGCGCTCGAAGGGTGGAACGGAAACGACCCCAATGCCCTACTCGCCGATCTCGCGCGCGGCCGCTCCCGCGACGCGGCCGCAGGGCGCACGCTCTCGGGCCCGCACCGCAGCGACCTCGTCGTCACCCATTTGGGCAAAGACCAGCCGGCCGAGCGCTGCTCGACCGGTGAACAAAAGGCCCTGCTCCTCGGCCTCGTCCTTGCTCATGCCGATCTCGTCACTGAGCGGACCGGCCGCCGCCCGATCCTCCTCCTCGATGAGGTTGCCGCCCATCTCGATCCCAGCCGCCGCGCAGCCCTGTTCGAGCGGCTGGAGGCGGGAGGCGGACAGGTGTGGATGACCGGGACGGAACCCTCCCTGTTCGCCGGCATCGGCGGCTCTGCGACTTGGCTTTGCGTGGCCGAAGGCAGCATCCGGCCCGGCTGATCAGGAGCTTTGCCGCAGCCGCTGGAGCAGGCCCGGGACTCGGCTTATTTCCTTGGGTTTTCACCCCCTCGTCGCTATGTAATCGCCATGGCAACATCCCCGACTGAAAACTCCTACGGCGCCGATTCCATCAAGGTGCTGAAAGGCCTCGACGCCGTCCGAAAACGGCCCGGAATGTATATCGGCGACACGGACGATGGCTCCGGCCTCCATCATATGGTGTTCGAGGTCTCCGACAATGCGATCGACGAGGCGCTCGCCGGCCATTGCGACCTCATCCAGATCACATTGAACCCCGACGGTTCCGTGTCCGTCGAGGATAATGGCCGCGGCATCCCGACCGGCATCCATGCCGAGGAGGGCGTTTCGGCGGCCGAGGTCATCATGACCCAGCTCCACGCCGGCGGTAAGTTCGAGAACACGTCGGATGACAATGCCTACAAGGTCTCGGGCGGCCTTCACGGCGTCGGCGTCTCGGTGGTAAACGCATTGAGCGAATGGCTCGACCTTACCATCTGGCGGGACGGCGAGGAAAATTACATGCGCTTCCGCCACGGCGATGCCGAAGCGCCGCTGAAGGTGGTCGGCCCGGCCGGCGAGAAGAAGGGGACAAGAGTCACCTTCCTGCCCAGCCCCGAGACGTTCAAGATCACCGAGTTCGACTTCGACAAGCTCGAGCACCGCTTCCGCGAGCTCGCTTTTCTCAATTCCGGAGTGCGCCTCGTCCTCACCGATGCGCGCCACGAGGAGGAGAAATCGGTCGAGCTCTACTATGAAGGCGGCATTGCGGCCTTCGTCCGCTATCTCGATCGCGCCAAGACCCCGCTCATCCCGGAGCCGGTCTCCGTCCACGGCCAGCGCGACGATATCGGCATCGACGTCGCGCTCGAATGGAACGACAGCTATTACGAGCAGGTCCTCTGCTTCACCAACAACATCCCGCAGCGCGACGGCGGAACTCATCTCGCGGCATTCCGCGCCGCGCTCACCCGCACCCTCAATAATTACGCGGAAAAGAGCGGGGTGCTGAAGCGTGAGAAGGTCAGCCTCACCGGCGACGACATGCGCGAGGGGCTGACGGCGATCGTCTCGGTGAAGCTTCCCGACCCCAAGTTCAGCTCGCAGACCAAGGACAAGCTCGTCTCCTCCGAAGTCCGCCAGCCGCTCGAAAGCCTGATCGCCGACAAGCTCGCCGAATGGCTCGAGGAAAATCCCGCCCACGCCCGCACCGTGATTCAGAAGGTGATCGACGCCGCCGCCGCGCGTGAGGCCGCCAAGAAGGCACGCGAGCTCACCCGCCGCAAGGGCGTGATGGACATCGCGTCGCTTCCCGGCAAGCTGGCCGATTGCCAGGAGCGCGACCCGTCCAAATGCGAACTGTTCCTGGTCGAGGGTGACTCGGCCGGCGGCTCGGCCAAACAGGGCCGCGACCGGCACGTCCAGGCGATCCTTCCTTTGAAGGGCAAGATTCTCAACGTCGAGCGCGCCCGCTTCGACCGGATGCTCGGCTCCAAGGAAGTCGGCACGCTCATCCAGGCGATGGGCACCGGCATCGGGCGCGACGACTTCAACATCGAAAAGCTGCGCTACCACAAGATCGTGATCATGACGGACGCCGACGTCGACGGCGCCCATATCCGCACCCTGCTCCTGACCTTTTTCTACCGGCAGATGCCGGAGATCATCGAGCGGGGCCATCTCTACATCGCTCAGCCGCCGCTCTACAAAGTCGCGAAGGGTCGCTCCGAGGTCTATCTCAAGGACGATGCCAGGCTCGAGGAATATCTGGTCGATGCCGGCATCGGCTTGATGCGCCTCGAAACCGCGGAAGGGCCGCGATCCGGCCAGGATCTGCATGCGCTCGCTGACCATGCCCGCCGTGTTCGCACGCTGATGCGCTACATCCCGCGCCGCTACGATCCCGCGATCATCGAGGCGCTGGCACTCACCGGCGCGCTCGATCCCGAGCTCAAGGATGGTGCACGCGCCGGCATACTCAGTCGCGCCGCCGCCTGGCTGCAGGCCGGCGATTCCGAGGCGAGCTGGTCCGGCGAGATCGGCGAGGACGGCAATTACGTGCTGAAGCGCCTGTGGCGCGGCGTCACCGACTGGCACATCATCGACCACAAATTCCTGGTCTCGGCCGAAGCGCGCAAGCTTCATACCCTGACCTTCGAGCAGGCGGCGGCCTATGCCAGCCAGTCCCGTCTGGTGTCGATGAAGGCTGCGGGCGCCGCCGACGCGGAGGATCCCAACCCCGATAGCGACACGCCGCACGAAAAGGTTGAGGGCGTCCCTCCCGCCGACCGCGCGCCGGACGCGCGGGGCGTTCTCGTCCGCCGTCCGACCGAGTTGTTGGAAGCGATCCTCGCCGCAGGCCGCAAGGGCCTCGCCATCCAGCGCTACAAGGGCCTCGGCGAGATGAACGCCGACCAGCTCTGGGAAACCACGCTCGATCCGGAAAACCGTTCGCTGCTCAAGGTCGAAGTCACCCAAGCAGACGTCGCCGACGAGATCTTCACCCGGCTGATGGGCGACGTGGTGGAGCCGAGACGCGACTTCATCCAGGAGAATGCGCTGAACGTGGCGAATTTGGACGTTTGATCAAATCCGCTGACGGAATCAAAGGGGTAGATTTGGCCTCGATCGCACTCCAATTCGTCGCAAGCAGCCCGAAATCTGGAGTTTAGAACGACCAGCGAATGACGAGAGTGGCGGAGGCGATAGGTGTTCGCAGCCCTCTGCCTTCCTGAACAAGCATCCGAGCTGCGGCCTTTAAAGATCCGTTGCCAAGGTGAGCAGGAAACGGCGAGTGTCGCTGAAGCGAAAGGCTGAGTTGGGGGAGACATTCCAGCCATAAACATTGAAGAGGTTCGTGACCTGGGCTCTGAGCGTGGCGGGGGCGGCGCCCGCTTTGAAGCGATAGCGAGCACCTATGTCAAAGGTCGTCAGCGGCTCGGTCGTCAGCTGTCGGCCTCCGAGCTCCGCATATTCGAAGGCGCTGGCTACCCTTCCTGCCAGGCTGTTGATGCCGAGGTCCAGCGAAAGCGGCTCGAAGAAGGGCAGACGATAATCGAAATTGGCTCGGATTGTCCGCCCCGTGGTTCCGACAGGTTTCGGACCGATGATCCCGAGATCCACTGCCTCCCCGGACACATCCGCGTCTAGGAACACCGCGCCGGCGACAACGCTGAGGCCCTCGATCGGCTGCCCCGCGAGCGACAATTCGATGCCGCGGTGCCGCACCGTCCCCAGTTCCCGAAAAAAACGGTCGGGATCCAGATTGAAATAGGGTTTGCGCACGTCCGTCCTCTCCGGGGAAATTCTGCTCGTAGCGGTAGGAGAAACCGCCGGCCGTAAAGGCCGATCCGCTCGTTGCCGACGCTGGTGCCGAAAGCGTCGCCGGCAGCCCTCACCGCGTTTTCATCTGCGCGTTGGCCCGAGGCCGGCGTCGCAGAGGCGATCAGAATGGCGGTAACGCTGACGGACCGTAGCATGTCTACTCCTTCGCTTTGGTTCGTCCCCTGTGCCTCTCCCCTCCAATTTGGATAAGTGCCGTAGGTGGCACCCCGGAACCGTGACCTTTGGCATATGGTAAGGCGGCTCACATCGTGGCAGCATTCCCCCCATGGCAACCCACCCCAGGTATCAGCATCACTCGATTTTTCGCTGGGTCGTGACATTGCTCGCGACAATGCTGCTCGGCACGGCCGCGCATGCCCAGCTTGCGCAGCCGGGCAAGAACGCCATCGCGGCCAGTCTCATTCCGGAAACCGCCGTCGTCGTCCCCGGCGAGACTGTGACGCTCGCGCTGATGATGCGCCCCGCTAAGGGCTGGCACGGCTATTGGAAGAATCCCGGCGACAGCGGCATCGAGACGCAGATCGCGTGGAAGCTTCCTGCGGGCCTCACCGCCGGACCAATCCAGTATCCGGTGCCCGAGCGGCTGACCATCTCCGGGCTGATGAACTACGTGTACGAGGGCGATTACGCGCAGCTCATCGACGTGAAGGTGCCCGCGAATCTGGCGCCCGGCACCAAGTTGCCGCTCCGCGCACGGGTCGATTACCTCGCCTGCACCGACGAGATCTGCGTACCCGAAACGGCGAACGTCGCGGTCGATCTGGAGACAGGATCGACAGCGGGTGCGCAGACGAACCGTGCGATGTTCGACCGCTTCCGCCAGGCGCTGCCGAAGCCGCTCGGAAGCGCGGCGCGGTTCGAGCGTGCCGGAAACCGCTTCCGGCTGGCGATCCCGCTTCCCGCCGGGCTGGAGCTTCGCGAGCCCTATTTCTATCCCCTGACCGACGGCGCGATTTCCTATGCGGCGGCGCAGACCTTCTCGCGCGCGGGCGACACCCTGATCGTCGAAACCGACGCGCCTTCGAACGGCGGAAGCCTCGACGCCGTCGAGGGCGTGCTGAAGCTGAGCGACGGCAACGGCCTGTCGCTGAGGG
>JALYGI010000545.1 GCA_030777185.1 Pseudomonadota bacterium | reverse complement strand
TTGGGGGGCTGGCGGTCCGCCGCCTTAGCACAAAGCGATCGGATCGGAGCGCAGGTTCAGCCGAACCGGCAGGTTTGCGACGATGTCCCCATCGGCCTGGACCGGGAGGCGGTGGTCTGCATCGGCGCTGAGGCTGGTGCAGGTGAAGGCGGCGATGCGGGGCAGGTCGTCGAGGCGCCGGCCGCGGAACAAGGCCCAGAGGAAGCGGAAATAGTCCCGCCTCGTCGCCCGCTCCAGCGCGATGACGTGAAGCAGCGGCTCGGCGAGCTGGGCTGCGGGCGCGAAGCTCCACGGTCCCGCGAAAAAGCGCCCCTTCGCCACGTAAAAGGCTTCGCAGACCATCTCGCGATCAGGGGAGCGGAGCCGAATCGGCTGCCGCGGCCATTTCGCGAGCAGGCGGAAAAAGGCGGCCGCATAAGCCAGCCTGCCGATGCGACGCTTCAGCCCCGGGGATAGGCAAGCGACCGCCCGGCTGTCCGGCCCGACGCTGGCGCAGGCGAGGAACAGGCTGTCGTTGATCTCCACGGAATAAAGCTGCGAGGCGCCACCGCCGCGGAGCACCCGCAGCGCGTGAAGATCGGGATCGACTGGCGAGGCGAGCTCACGATGCACCAGATTGACCGTGCCGCCGGGATAGATGCTCATCGGCAGCGACCGGCCGGACCGGCACAAAGCAAGTGCGACATGGCGAATGGTCCCGTCGCCGCCAACCGCGCAGATGTGGCTCACATCTTCGCCGATCGCGATCTCGCTGCCGGGGCCACATTCGGAGAGGATCACGGTCGCGCCGTTCGCCTCCAAGCGGGAGCGAAGAACCGCCAGCCGCTTGCTGCAATGCCGCCCCGAACTCCTGTTGTAGAAAAGCTGAACCGTCTGGCGGTCGTGCGTTGCCATTCGCCTCTGGGCCCCGATCGGTTGAGCCAGTCCCGGTAGCAGCGAGCGGATAAAGCTTGGTTAAGTGGGAGGCGTTTGAGCCCGTTGGGAATGCTGGAACCGAGCCCGTGGAATACGCTCTTTTCCACAGCTTTTTGTGCCGCCGGATTCCCGCTGCCGCTCGAATGGCTTAGGGGAGTTGGATGCTGATGTCCCCAAGCCATGTCTGCGGCGTTTCGCGCTCGATCCTGGGGCAGGCCTGGCGCTGGCGGGGGATGGCGGCGGACGGCACGGACGAGAACTTCCAGCCCGACGATCTGGTGGCGCAGCTGCTGCTTGCACGCGGCGTCGTCCGGGAGGAGCTGGAGCGGCACCGCACGCCGACCATCCGCGATTTCATGCCGGACCCGTCGATCTTCCGCGACATGGAAAAAGCGGCGGAGCGGCTGGCCGATGCCGTAGAAGCGCGCGAGCCCGTCACCATATTCGGCGATTACGACGTGGACGGCGCGACCTCGGCCGCGCTCCTCATCCGCCTGCTTCGCGGCCTTGGCTGCGATCCCAAGGCTTACATCCCCGACCGGCTGATGGAAGGCTACGGCCCCAGCGGCGAGGCGCTGGTCCGGATCGCTGAAGGGGGCGCGACGCTCATCGTCACCGTTGATTGCGGCGCACAGGCGTTCGAAGCGCTGGAGATGGCGCGCGCGGCGGGTGTGGACGTGGTCGTGGTCGATCATCACAAATGCGCCAGCGCGCTGCCGGTCGCTCATGCCCTGGTAAACCCGAACCGGCTCGACGAAGCCGACGAAGCGGCCGCGCATGGGCACCTCGCCGCCGTAGGGGTTTGCTTCCTGCTCGGCGCGGCGCTGATCCGGGTGCTGAGGGCGAGGGGCTTCTTCGCTGGTCGCCCGGAGCCGCGCCTCATCGACCTGCTCGACATCGTCGCGCTCGGCACGGTGGCCGACGTCGCCCAGCTCCGCGGCCTCAACCGCGCTTTCGTCACCCAGGGCCTCAAGGTGATGGCGCAGCGCAGGAACGTCGGCCTTTCCGCTTTGATCGAGGTGTCGCGGCTCACTAAGACGCCGAGCTGCACCGATCTCGGCTTCGCGCTCGGCCCCCGCATCAATGCCGGCGGGCGGGTCGGCAAGTCCGATCTTGGCGTCCGCCTGCTCACCACCGAGGATCCGGACGAGGCGCGCGCGATCGCCGCCGAGCTGGAACGCCTCAACGAGGAGCGCCGCGCGATCGAGACCGCCGTCTGCGAGGCCGCCGAAATGCTGTGCCGGCATCAGGGGAACCGCGCCGTCGCAGTGGTTGCGGGCGAAGGCTGGCATCCGGGCGTGATCGGCATCGTCGCGGGGCGCCTCAAAGAGAAGATCGGCCGCCCCGCCATTGTCATCGCCCTCGACGAGCACGGCATCGGCAAGGGCTCCGGCCGGTCGATCAGCGGCGTCGATCTCGGCGCGGCGGTGCTCGCGGCCAAGGATATAGGCCTGCTCATCGCCGGCGGCGGCCATGCCATGGCCGCGGGCCTCACCGTCGCGGGCGATCGGCTGGACGCGCTGATCGAATTCCTCGACGAGCGCCTCGCCGGAGAGGTCGCCCATGCCTGCCGGGATCGCGCTCTGCTTCTGGATGCAGTGCTCGCGCCGGGCGGCGTCTGCCCGGGCCTGTGCGACGCGCTGGAGGTGGGCGGCCCTTATGGTGCCGGCTGGCCGGCGCCGCGCGTGGCCGCGGGCCCGGTTCGCATCGTCAAGGCCGATGTGGTGGGGAACGGGCACCTCCGGCTCGTGGTCGCGGGCGACGATGGGCGGAGGATCAAGGCGATCGCCTTTCGCATGGCGGACAGCGAGCTCGGCCAGGCGATGCTCGCCGCGCCGGCTCACCGCAAGCTATGGGTCGCGGGCCGCATCAAGCGCGACGAATGGGGTGATCGCCCCGCCGCCGCCGAGCTCCATCTCGAGGACGCCGCCTGGGCCGATTGATCCCGCTTGTGGGAGGGGGTGGCTTGACCGGCCCGGCCGCGTTCCGTAAGTGCCGCCCTCGCTCGTCATGCATGACCGGCCCCTTCGTCTAGCGGTTAGGACGCGGCCCTTTCACGGCTGAAACACGGGTTCGATTCCCGTAGGGGTCACCAGAAAAGGGGCTGCGGGGCAGCCCTTTTTTCTGGTGACGGCACCGAAGAGTGCCGCGGCCCACCACCCGAAGGGCTGCGGGGCAGCGCTTCTTTTTGGTGAC
>JALYGI010000544.1 GCA_030777185.1 Pseudomonadota bacterium | reverse complement strand
TTCCAAGGGGTGCTCGGCTGGTGTCGATGGTCGGCGAGCGATGCGGCAACGAGTGGATGATGTCGCGGCTTCACCATCTTCCAGGCCTCGCGATCGTGAGGAAGGAAGCCTATTCCAACGAGCAATGGGTGATGGCGGGTGCCCAGCTGCTGCGGGTGCGCTATCGGGAAGCCGGCTTCTTCCAGCGCGACCCCTCGCAAATCGTAACGCTGCGCAGATGCCCTCGGGAAGCCTACAGGACGATCAACCAGAATCTGGCCGCCGTGCCGCGCGATGCCTTCGATTATGTCTGGCTGATCGGCCCCCCGCCCTACGATCAGCGCCTGACGGAGGGGCTCAGGCCCGTCTGGCGGAGCGGCAGGAGCGTGCTCTTCAGGGTCGAACGCTAGAGCGGGATGAGATTGGTTGAATCGTCATTTCGAGGAGCGCGGCGACGAAGCAATCCAGTGATGCCGACGATATCTCTGGATTGCTTCGCTGCGCTCGCAATGACGGATGGGTCAAACTGAACCCATCATGCTCCAAGAACCCGATCGGTTGAGGTGGAAGTGCTCTGAGGGTCAGGAGACGATCGCGACCAGCGAGACGCCCGCCGGAAGCGGAACTCGGCCGACGAGGTGCCGCTCCAATCCGAAGATTGCGCCGAGGAGGCTGTTCACCGGCGTGGGCGGCATCTGATCGTCGCTCTCTTTCTTGCCGGTGAGCTTGCCGACGATGCGGGCGGCGGCGGCGAGCGGGAAAAGCAGGGTGTTGAAATAGCTGATCCGGTGCGGCCTCAGCCCGGCGCGTGTGATCACTCTTGCGAGGCGATTTTTGGAATAGCGCCGGTGATGGTGGTGGGCGGCATCGTGAGCGCTCCACATCCACTGATTGGCGGGAACAGTGAGGAGGATGCGGCCGCCGGGCGCAAGCTTGCGCTTGATGCTGGCAAGAGAGGCTTCGTCCTCCTCGATATGTTCGAGCACATCGAGCAGGGCGATCAAATGGTAAGTGCCGTCGGGGATCCCGCTAAGCTCGGGAAGCGGCGCGGTGCCGACCTCCCGGCCGAGGCGGCGGCTTGCAAGAGCGCGCGCGCCCTCGTCGATCTCGATCGCATCGATGCGGCCGAAACGGCCGAGCATCTGGAAATTATGGCCGGTGCCGCAACCGATCTCGAGGATGCGGGCGTCGGCGGGAAGCTGGACTTCACGCTCGATCAGGGCGGAGAGGATGCGGCGCCTGGCGACGAACCACCAATGTCGGCTGTCCTGCTCGGCCATCCGGTCGAAGACGGCGCGCTCCATCAGCGGCTCTCCTGGGAGCCGCCGACATCGATTCCGACCTTCTGGCGGATGACGTAGATGGGGCGCTGCTTGGTCTCGACGAGGATGCGGCCGACATACTCGCCGAGCACGCCGAGCGAGATGAGCTGAACGCCGCCGAGGAACAGCGTCGCCACCATGATCGAGGTATAGCCCGGCACGTCGATGCCGAAGAGGGTGGTGCGGATGGCAAGGAAGATGGCGTAGACGAGCGCCAGCAAGGCGATCATCACCCCCATATAACTCCAGATGCGCAGCGGCATGGTGGAGGCGGAGGTGATCCCGTCGATCGCCAGCGTCCAAAGCTTCCAGTAGCGGAACTTGGTCTTGCCCACCGCCCGCGGCACCCGGTCATATTCCACCGCCGCCTGGCGAAAGCCGCTCCAGGCGAAGAGCCCCTTCATGAAGCGGTTGCGCTCGGGCATCCGGCGAATAACCTCAACGACAGAGCGGTCGAGCAGGCGGAAGTCGCCGGCATGCTCGGGGATCTTGTCGTCGGACAGGTAATTGTGCGCACGATAATAAAGGTCGGCGGTCAGCCGCTTCGGGAGGCTGTCGGTGCTGCGGTCGCGGCGGACGCCATAAACGACTTCATAGCCTTCGCGCCACCGGTCCAGCATCTGTTCGATCACTTCGGGCGGATCCTGCAGATCGACATCCATTGGAATGACCGCTTTTCCCAAAGCATGATCGAGACCGGCGGAAAGCGCCGCTTCCTTGCCGAAGTTTCGGGAAAAGGAGAGGGCGCGGATACGGCAGTCGCGTCCGTGGGCGGCCAGGATCGCGGCCATGGTCGCATCTTCGCTGCCGTCGTCGATGAACAGGATTTCCCAGGCGCCGTCGGCGAAGAGCGCGTCGAGGATCGGAGTCAGCCGTGCGATGAACGGCACGATCGCCTGCTCCTCGTCCTTCACGGGTACGATAACGGAGAGCTGAAGCTCCGGCCTCCCTGAAGGAGTCGCCAATGTCTGCGACATCACGGCTGGCATGGTTAACGGATCACTCACCAGGTTCGCCATTAGCCGAAAACCCATTTGCGGTTGAGCGCGAACACGACAAGAGGCGTGACGCCGAGCACCAAGGGATAGGGGGCCCAGAGCGGCAGGTCCAGCCGCTGCACGAGCAGCCAAACCCAGAGCTGGTTGAGGCCGAAGCTGACCAGCGAGACGATCACGAAACGGCCCCCGGTCCGCGCCAGATTGTCGCGCCTGCCGTGGCCGCGAAAGCTCCACCGGCTGTGGACCACATATCCGACCGCCACCGCGGCGGCGAAGCCGAAAGTCCAGGCGAGGTTCGGGTCCATTCCCCTTGCGGCAAGCAGCCAGTTGACCCCGATGTTGACGATGCTGGCGAGCCCGCCGGTGAGCGCGTAGCGGACAAGCTGGCCGACCAGCTCGCCGTGCCGCTCAACTACGATGTTCTTCTTCAAAACGGGTCCTCGGCTTGCCCTTTGGCGCGCAGCGATTAAGGCCCGGCCAAGCGGTTGGGAAGGGCGAATGGCGGACGTGGAGCAGGCGGAGACCGACTTCTATACCAAGCATTGGCGCCTTTGGGTCGCGATCTTCTGGGTCGCGGCTGCTTTCTTTCTGCTTTACGGCCGCTGGACCCTGATCAACTGGTTCGCGCTCGGCGACACCGACGACAATCTCCGGATGATGCAGGTGCGCGCCCTCCTCGGGGGGCAGGACTGGTTCGACCTGCGCCAGTACCGGCTCGATCCGCCCAATGGCGCCAACGTTCACTGGTCCCGGATCGTAGACCTTCCCATCGCAGGTATCATGCTCTTGCTGAGGCCGATTCTCGGCGGAGCCTTGGCGGAAAAGGTGGCGGTGTCGCTCGCGCCGATGCTGCCGATGGCGGTCGCGATGGGATCGATGGCGCTGATCTGCCGGCGTCTTCTCTCCCCCAAGGCATTCGCGCTCGGCATTGCGCTGCTGCTCTGCGCCCATTCGGCGCGCGGGATGTGGACGCCGCTTCGCATCGATCATCACGGCTGGCAA
>JALYGI010000543.1 GCA_030777185.1 Pseudomonadota bacterium | reverse complement strand
GGGTTGCAGCGGAAGCGCTCGTCGGCGGTCGTGTCGGGCACCACGAAGATGCCCTGCTGCAAGATGGCATGAGCACAGATCGAGACATCGAGCGGGAGCTCGTCAGCCCCGATCCCAACCTCCGCCTTGAACCACTGGCGGCCTTCGGCAATCAGGTTCACGACCCCAATCGGTGCTTCGAATATATCGGCCGCCAGGCGCGCGACATCGTCGAACTCGGGCTCCCGAGGCGTATCGAGTATCTCATACCTATGAAGCGCCGCCAGACGCTCCGCCTCATTCCATGGCGCCTGCCCGGGCGCCGGCATAGCTGCATCCGACTTCGCCGTCGCGGCGGACGCCGATGGGTCGCTGAGGATCGGAGACATGGTCATGAAGGCTGCGCGATCCCTAGGAAGACCCGGTGCGGTTTAGGAGCAAGCTCCACCTTTTCCAAGCTGGCTGAATCTGGAGGTGCTACCCACCGCCATGGTGGAACGAGCATCATGGCGACCTGCTGGCGAGGGCGCGCGAGCCGACGCTGATCGTCATGCGAGTCTCGCCGCCGGTACGAATCAAGCGTCGATATCGCGCTTGCGCGTTTCCGGCAGGAACAGAAGGCCCAGCACGACCGTCAGCGCCGCAACCACGATAGGATACCAGAGGCCATAATAAATATCTCCGGTGGCCGCGACCATGGCGAAGGCGGTGGTGGGCAGGAAGCCGCCGAACCAGCCATTGCCGATATGGTAGGGCAGCGACATGGAGGTGTAGCGGATGCGGGCAGGAAAGAGCTCGACAAGCAGCGCCGCGATCGGTCCGTAGACCATCGTGACGTAGAGGACGAGCACGAACAGGATCAGCACCACCAGCGGCTTGTTGATCTGCTTGGGATCGGCCTTGTCCGGGTAGCCGACCGCCTTCAGCGCCGCCGTTGCCCGCCCCTGGAAGGCCTTGATGGCATCCGCACGCGCGGCGCCGGAGACCGCGCGCGGATCAACCGACGGGATGATGGTGTCGCCGATGCGAAGCTGGGCAAGCGCACCCGGGGGCGCGTCCACGTTGGTGTAGCTGACCCCAGTCTTGGCGAGGAAGGACTTGGCAATATCGCAGGAGCGCGCGTCGAACTTGTTCCTGCCGACCGGGTCGAACTGGACGGAGCAATCGTTCGGGTCCGCCACGATGCTCACCGGGGCGCTGGCCTGGGCGGCGTAGAGCGCCGGATTGGCGGCCTTGGAAAGCGCGTGGAACAGCGGGAAGTAGGTGAGCGCGGCGAGGATGCAGCCCGCCATGATGATCGGCTTGCGCCCAATCTTGTCCGACAGCCAACCGAACAGGATGAAGAAGGGCGTGCCGATCGCCAGCGCGATGGCGATCATGACGTTGGTGGTGCCGCCGTCCACCTTCAGCATCTTTTCAAGGAAGAACAAAGCGTAGAATTGCCCGGTATACCAGACCACTGCCTGGCCCGCGACCGCGCCGAACAGGGCGATGATCACCAGCTTGAGGTTCGGCCACTTGGCGAACGCCTCGGTGAGCGGCGCTTTGGAGGTTGTCCCCTCCTCCTTCATCTTCAGGAAGACGGGGCTCTCGTTCAATTGCATGCGGATCCACATCGAGACCGCGAGCAGCACGATGGAGACAATGAAGGGGATCCTCCAGCCCCAGCTGGCAAAGGCCTCTTCGCCGACGGCGTAGCGGACGCCGATCACCACCAGCAAAGCGGCGAACAGGCCGAGGGTCGCGGTTGTCTGGATAAAGCTCGTGTAGAGGCCGCGCTTGTGGTTCGGCGCATGTTCGGCAACGTAGGTCGCAGCGCCGCCATATTCTCCGCCCAGCGCCAGCCCCTGGAGCAGGCGGAGGAGGACGAGGATCACCGGCGCGGCCACCCCGATCGCGGCGTAGCTCGGAAGCAGCCCCACCAGGAAGGTGGACAGCCCCATGATGCCCATGGTGACGAGGAAGGTGTTCTTGCGGCCGACGAGATCGCCGATCCGCCCGAACAGGATCGCGCCGAACGGCCGCACCGCAAAGCCAGCCGCGAAGGCCGCCAGCGCGAAGATGAAGCCGGTCGTCTCGTTCACGCCCGAGAAGAATTGGGCCGAGATGATCGTCGCCAGCAGGCCGTAAAGGTAGAAATCATACCATTCGAACACCGTCCCCAGCGACGAGGCGGCGATGAC
>JALYGI010000542.1 GCA_030777185.1 Pseudomonadota bacterium | reverse complement strand
CAGCCATTGCGGCAACTCCGAAGACGATGCTCACGGGAATTCAAATTCCGACATTTGCAAGCAGTCCCAACTTGAACAAGGAGCCGGCTGTGAACTGCGTGAGAGACACTTTCTGCATACTCGCTCTCTTTGCGATCAGGTTCCAACCAGCGCCTCGTAGGCGCGTCGGGCGAGGTCACCCGGGACGGTGTGGCCGCCTTGGAATTCCACATAATCGACCTCGTAGCCGCCCTTTCTGAGCGCGGGCACGAGCCGGCGGCTGCAGATGTCGATCGGAAGGACCTGGTCGCGTACGCCGTGCGAGATGAAGATTGCCGGCCTGCCCTCCGCGCGCATGGGCTTCATGAATCCGGGTGAAAAGGCGATGATGCGGCGGAACAGATCGCCGTTGATGAGCCCGAGCGACAATGCATAGGAGGCGCCGTCGGAGAAGCCGCCGACCGCCACCCGCTCCGGATCAACGGCATATTGATTGAAGACATCGGCGAGCGCCGCGTCCAGCGGGCCGACATCGGCGCCGTAGCTGCGGTTCGAGATCATGTCCCAACTCTGGGCGCGGGAGCTCGGAGCGAGCACGATGAGGCCGAGCCGATCGGCATGGCGGGTGACGAGATCGATCCCATGCTGCCCGGATCCGCCCGCGCCGTGCAGCATCACGATGAACGGGGCCGGTTTGTCGGCGCGGTAGCTTTTCGGAACGTAGAGATAGGCAGCTCGCGCGCCGGTGCCGATCCTGCGGAGCCCGGTTTCGGTCGACGGATTTGCAGGGTGCCCCGCCCGGGCGCCGAGCTCGCCCTGGGCCGCGTCAGCCTCCATACGGACATCTGCCGGTCCGGGCGGCGCGCAGCCGGCCAGCATGAGGAGCAGGACCGGCACGAGGCGCCGCATTCATTTGCCCTCCGCATCCTGGTCGTCGAGGCGCCGGGGCTTTCCATCCTCGCCGATCGCGACGTAGGTGAAGACGCCCTTGGTCACCTGCTCCGGGTTCCTGCCGCCGCGCGACCGGGTCCAGGTCTCGATCCGGACCTTGATCGAGGCGGTGCCCTCGTCCTCGTGGAAGCAGAAGCAGCTGACCTCGTCGCCGACGGAGATCGGGTGGAGGAACTTCATCGCCTCGATCGAGACGGTGGCAACCCGACCGCCTGCGCGCTCGGCCGCGAAGGTGGCGCCGGCAAGGTCCATTTGGGAAAGCGTCCAGCCGCCGAAGATGTCGCCGTTCGGATTTGCGTCACGCGGCATGGCAATCGTGCGCAGATGCGCCTCGCCGGGCGGGTTGGGAAGGTCGTCGCTCATCCTCCTGATCCTCAAATCGCCGCCGCGGCGCAGCCGGCCAGCATCGGCGAGCGGGTCACCAGCATCGCGCCGGCACGGTATAGGGGCGCGCTGCCCGTCAGTGGATCGAGCGCAACGGCCATCATCCGCCCGTCTTTATCGGCCCAGAGCAGACGTGCCTTCGACGCCAGAACAGCGTTCATCGCGGTCCCCGGCGTGGTGCCCGGAGCGAACAGGACCAACGCGGAGCTGCTGCCGGGCACGGGAAGGGCCGCAAGCGGGGCGGCGATTAGCGCGAGGATCGACAAAGCGGCTCCAGCCGTGGCGCCACGATGTCCACTTCCGCTCGGCGGGCGCCGCAGGATGGCCCAGGCGGCGCCGAGCGGAATGATGCCAAACAGCGCCAGCCAGCCCAGATCATAGGTCATCGGGTCAGGGACGTTCACGCGAATGCGGTGGATGCCGAGGATCCAGTGGAAGAAACCGACGTCGATCAGGTTCCAGATTCCGAAACCCAGCAGCGCCCCACCGGCGAGGGTGCCGGCCGCTCCGCTCTCCGCGACGCTGCCGCGCCTGCGCCAAAGCAGCCACAGCCCTGACGCGGTGACGGCGTACATCAGCACGTGAAAGAGGCCGTCCGCCAGGATCTGAGTGCCAAGATCGCGAAAGGCCTCGCCCGGGACCAGGCTGAGCAAATGATGCCATTGCAACACCTGGTGTAAGAGGATGCCATCGAAAAAGCCCCCCAGCCCAATTCCGAGCACGGTTGCGGCAAGGAGGAGGGGGCGGTTTCGAAAGGCGGCAGAGGGCATCTTTACTCCTGACCGGGGGCGAACCGCTGGCAGGAATGTCTGTTCCGTCAGTGGTTTGAACCAAGCTTCAATCCCGCCGCATCGCCATCTCGGCAAGGCTTTCCGCTTCGATCAGGATCTGGTCCTCGGCGAGGCCGGTGGCGGTGTTCTCGCGGCCGACGATGACCAGGACGGGGACCGCCATCGGCGAGACGCGGTCTAACGGCACGTGGAGCATGGTGCCCGCCGCGCGGTCGAGGAGGCGGGCAAGGCGGCCGACATCGGTCATGCGCTGGCGGGCGTCCTCCCAGGCGGCGCGGAGGAGCAGATGGTCGGGCTCGTAGCGGCGCAAGACATCGTAGATGAGGTCGGTCGAGAAGGTGACCTGCTTGCCCGACTTGCGCTTGCCGGGATGGTGGCGCTCGACAAGGCCGCCGATCACGGCGACCTCGCGAAAGGCGCGCTTCAGGAGGTTCGATCCCTGGACCCATTCGACGAACTCGTTCTCGAGGATGTCGGCCGAGAAGAGGCTTGCCGGATCCTCGACGGGATCGAGGCCGTAGCAGGCGAGCGCATAATCGTTGGAAACGAAGCCGAGCGGGCGGAGGCCCGCAGTCTCCATGCGGCGGGTGATGAGCATTCCAAGCGACTGGTGCGCGTTCCAGCCCTCGAAGCTGTAGGCGACCATGTAGTGGCGGTGCTCGTGCGGGAAGGTTTCAACGAGCAGCTGATCGGGGCGGGGGAGCACCGATCGGTAGCCCTGAACCTCGAGCCATTCGCGGACATCGTCGGGAAAGCGCGGCCATTCGTCGCGGTCGTAGAGGAAATTGCGCACACGGTCCGCAAGGTTGGTGCTCATCGCCATGCGGGCGCCGACATAGGTTGGGATGCGGGCCGATTTACTGGATGCCCGGACGAACATGTCCGTGCCCTGGATACGCTCGACCTCGACCACCAGGCCGGAGAAGAAGAAGGTGTCGCCGGGCGAAAGGGTCGAGGCGAAATATTCCTCGACGGTGCCCAATTTGCGGCCGTTCTTGAAGCGGACGTCGAGCAGGGGCGCGTCAACGATGATGCCGGCGTTCATGCGGTGCTGCTGGATGAAGCGCGGGTGCGAGACCCGCCAAGTGCCGTCCTCGCCCCGCGTGAGGCGCTTGAAACGGTCATAGGCTTTGAGGGAATATCCGCCACTTTCGATGTAGCTCAGGACTTGGCCGAACAGCTCCTCGCTCAGCCCCGCGAAGGGCGCGGCGGAGCGGACTTCGTCGAGCATCTCCTCTTCACGAAAGGGGGCAGCGCAGGCCGCGGCCATGACGTGCTGGGCGAGGACGTCGAGTGCGCCGGGGCGGAAGATCTCAGGGTCGAGCTCGCCTTCGTCGATCGCGTCGAGGGCAGCGCGGGCTTCCAGATATTCGAAGCGGTTGCCGGGGACGAGGATCGCTTCGGACGGTTCGTCGAGCCGGTGGTTGGCGCGGCCGATCCGCTGCAGCAGCCGTGACGAGCCCTTGGGCGCGCCCATCTGGATGACGAGATCGACATCGCCCCAGTCGACGCCGAGATCGAGGCTGGCGGTGCAGACGAGCGCGCGCAGGCGGCCCGACGAAACGGCGGCTTCGACCTTGCGGCGCGCCTCCAGCGACAGCGAGCCGTGGTGGATGCCGATCGGCAGGTTCCCATCGTTCACCGTCCAGAGATCCTGGAAGATGAGCTCGGCCAGTGAGCGCGTGTTGCAGAAGATGAGGCTCGTCTTGTGGCGCTCGATCTCCTGCATGACGTTCTGCGCGGCCCAGCGGCCCGAATGGCCGGACCAGGGGATGCGCTCGTCCTCCGGGAGCATGATCGCGATATCGGGCTCGGCGCCGGGATCGCCGATCACGACGTCCACGGTCTCGATGTCGGCATGAGGGGCGAGCCAGGCCTGATAGCTTTCAGGATCGGAGACGGTGGCCGACAAGGCGACGCGGCGCATGGTCGGCGCGAGGCGCTGGAGCCGGGCCATGGCGAGGCTGAGGAGGTCGCCGCGCTTGCCGCTGGCAAAGGCGTGGACCTCGTCGATGATGATGGTCTTGAGGTTCGCGAACAATAGCCCGCTGTCCTCGTGGCTGAGGAGCAGGCTCAGCGATTCGGGCGTGGTCAGAAGCATGTGCGGCGGGCGGACGCGCTGCCTCGCCTTGCGGTCGGCGGGCGTGTCGCCGGTGCGGGTTTCGACTCGGATGTCGAGCCTCATCTCCGCGATCGGCGTCAGCAGGTTTCGCTGAACGTCGACGGCAAGCGCCTTGAGTGGTGAGACGTAAAGCGTCTGGAGGCCTTCGGCCGGCTCTTCGATCAGTTCTGTCATGCTCGGCAGGAAACCGGCCAATGTCTTGCCCGCGCCCGTGGGGGCGACGAGCAGGACGTTGCGGCCGGCGCGCGCCGAGGCAAGCATTTCGAGTTGGTGGCGGCGGGGCTGCCAGCCCTTGGCTGCGAACCAATTAGTGACGACCGGCGGGAGATCACCCGCCGCCGGCCTCAGCATCTTGGCCTCAGGTGCCGAATTTGTCGTCCTTGCGGTGCGCGGCGTCTTCTTCGCGGTAAAGGTCGCGGGTGGCTGCCTCGGTGCGATCGATCTCGGCCTTGCTCGACTTGCGGTTCTTCAGCACCGCCCAAGCGAGAACGATGAGGATCAGCAGCGGTCCGATGATGTTGAGGAGCGCCCAATTGAATCCGCCTGAGTCCATGATCCGATCCTTTGCTTGTCACTCCGGTCGACGTGGATTTCAACGCCGCCTTTGCCCATATAGCTCCTGATGCCCCGTCTCGGTTCCTGGATAGAGCCTTTTCCCGAGGGCATTTACGTGAAGCCCGCCGATGTGTGGATCGATCCGAGCCAGCCGAGGGCGCGATCCTTGGTAACGCACGGCCATGCCGATCACGCCCGCGGCGGTCACGGTCAAGTGTGGGCGACTCCAGAGACGCTGGCGATCATGGAGTGCCGCTATGGCCCACAGGCGGGGCAGCCGGCGCAATATGGCGAGGTGATCCGCCTGGGCGAGGTTGAGGTGAGCTTCGTGCCGGCCGGCCACGTGCTCGGATCCGCGCAGATCGTGATCGACTATGGCGGCGAGCGCGTGGTTGTCTCGGGCGATTACAAGCGTCGGCCGGACCCGACCTGCGCTCCCTTCGAGCCGGTGCCCTGCGACATCTTCGTGACCGAGGCGACCTTCGGCCTGCCGGTGTTCCGGCATCCGGACACTGGCAGCGAAATCGACCGGCTGCTGGCGCGGCTCCACGCTAATCCCGAGCGCTGCGTGCTGGTCGGCGCCTATGCGCTCGGGAAGGCCCAGCGCGTGATCACCGAGGCGCGGCGGCGGGGGCATTATGAGCCGATCTTTATCCACGGCGCGCTGCAGCGGCTCTGCGACCTTTACGAGGAGCAGGGCGTGGCGCTCGGTGACCTTAGGCCGGCCACCAGCGCGAAGAAGGACGAGCTTCGCGGACGGATCGTGATCTGCCCGCCCGGCGCGCTTAACGACCGCTGGTCGCGGCGGCTGCCCGATCCAATCACGGCGATGGCGTCGGGCTGGATGCGGGTGCGGCAGCGGGCGCGCCAGAGGAATGTCGAGCTGCCGCTGATCATTTCGGACCATGCTGACTGGGATGAGCTGACCGAGACTTTGATGGAGATCAAGCCCAGGGAGGTGTGGATCACCCACGGCCGGGAGGACGCGCTGATGCATTGGTGCGCGCTCCGCCAGATCAAGGCCCGGGAGCTCAATCTGGTCGGCTATGAGGACGAGGATGATTGACACGATCGACAGGGCGGTCGTCTGAAGCGATCGGGCGGCTTCGGGACGACGGAACCAAAATTCATAACATGGATTAGAGCGCCGGAGCTCGGGCGCGTCGCGCTCTGGAGAGTCTTGACGACCGGATGGCGAGTTTCCCCGCCTCGGCAGAACGCCTCGGTTCACGAACCGGGGCGTTCTGTTGTGGCGTAATTTCAGGGAGGAGTACCAGATGAGAAAAGTGATTACGATCGCGGCGTGCAGCTGCCTCATCGCCCTTGGCGCCTGCGGCGGCGATGGCGACGACGCGCTCGGGGAGAATGCCGCCGAGGCGGGCGAGGCCAAGGCCGACAATCTCGAAGCCGCGGCCGACAATGCCGCCAGCCCCGCCCAGGCCGAGGCGCTGGAAACCCAGGCCGACATAGCCGAGCAGGCCGGTGAGGGGCGCGAAGAGGCGATCGACGATGCCGACGTCAACGCCCACTCGATGAGCAATGCGCAGAAGGAGGCGGTGGTCAACGGCATGTGATGCCGCAAGTCCGGCCTAGAGTGGTTTCAAGTCAGGTGGAATCACCTGATGGCTCGGAAAGCACGGCAAAAAAGGAAACTGGACTCGTTCCCGGCTCTATCTAGCCGGAAACGAGTCTAAGGAGGAGGGCGGCCTTTGCCGCCCTTCTTTTTTGGCGCTGCCGCCGAACGACGGGAGCGCCTGTTCGGCTCCGGCACTTATCCCCGATATCCTACTTATCCACAGGCGGATTACGGTTGCGCGACTCAGGCGGGAGTGAGACTTTCCTTTTGTGGCCAGGAAGCGGCCGACCGGAAACGGAAGAAAGCTTCACGGCCATTGCCGGAGCAGACGCGGCGCATCCGAAAGGATGAAGCCGAACAAGAACCGGCAGGGCGAGACTGGAAGAAGCGTGAGGCAAAGGCGACAGCCGGAGCCGCTCCCACTTTCCAGGCCGTCCAGCGGGACCGAAGCGTTCGGGCGGAGGGACCGCGAAAGGGAAACCGCCGCGCCGGCAACGGCGCGACCGGAGACCCGAACTGGGGACCGACAGGGCAGCAATGCCCGCGCCGGATACCCGAGAGGGAAACGGCCTGGGATCCACAAGATCCTGGCCGGGACCCGATCCGCCTGGGGAAGTTTTTCCTGCCCTCGCCGGCAGGAGAATTGGACCCTAGGAAAGCGGGGGTTGGTGGCGACACCAGCCCCCGCTACGCATTGGGCGGTGCCGGTCCAAAAGCGCCATAACGGCAGCAACGTTGGGAGGGTGACGCGGCGCCTTTTCATAAGCTCCAGCGCCGTCAGCTCGGGTTTCGACGCCGCTTCGTCGGCTCGCCACGACATTGGGATGCGGGCGCGGAACATCCGAGCGTGCCGCGGCTTCTATCCGCTTCGAATGTGGAGTCGTCTATGATCGGCAAGGTTGTTCGGATGCTCGTCGGGCGCTCGATCGCGCGCAAGCGCGGCTATAGCGGTGCAGCCGGAGCCGCATTGGCCTTGCTGGCACCGGTGGTGCTGAAGAAAGCCGGCGGGGCGATCGCCAAGCGGCGGGCGGTCAAGAAGGCGCGGCGCGAGGAGCAGCGGGCGCCGAAATATCTCGACAAGATCGGCTGAAACGACGCGGGAGCGGGGTCCCATCTGCCGTCTCTCTTTCGCCGCTGGTGCCATGCAGAACAGGTCGGTGGCGGCTCGATGCCGGGACAGGACGATTTGTCCACTGGACTAGGGGAGCTGGCGATTCGTCCTTTCCCGGCCCCGAATGTCCGTGGACCCGGTTGCGGGCTGTTGGACGACCGACGGGCAACCGAATGGAGCCGAGGCAAGCACCGACCGTGCGTCGGGTCATGGCCGCCAAGAAAGTAAGGAGAAGCGGCCGGCGCTGCCAAGTCCCTCTGGTGGAACGATTATTGATGAAGAAGCCGGGAAACGGAGTCGGCGTCTTAGCGACATAAATGTCACACCGTTGGACGGAGTCAGCTTTTTAGAGTCGAAGATGAAACTCAGAAGGTGGCTCCCCGTTAAGCGCTCGTTGACCAAATGAAGCAGACGGCGAAAGCCGGAAATTTGCGGCTTTTGGGCAACAGACGTGGGGATAAGCGTGCTTGCGCGGAAACTCCGCTTACCTTATTGAGTTCAAGGTCGGTCCCAGTAGGACTGCAGAAGAAAAGGGGAAAGATTTATGCGGAAGCTCGCCATAGCTGTGGCGCTGTCATCCACCGTGCTCGCGACGCCGGCACTAGCGCGCGATGGCGCCTGGTACATTGGTGGCGAACTCGGCCCGATGATCGTCGAAGACGTTGAGATTGATATCGGCGCGGTCGACAATGCCGTGACAGTTGATCACGAATATGGTGTCGATGGTGGCGCCTTTGTCGGTTACGACCTGGGCGCATTCCGGATTGAAGCCGAAGTCGGCTACAAGCGGGCTGAGGTAGAGTCGCTTCAGGCAGGAACGACCAGGCTGCCGGGACAGGGCCGCGCTGGTGGTGGCTTCCTCGATGATGCTCCGGGCCGCACCACTGCGCTGAGCTTCATGGCCAACGGCTTGCTGGACTTCGGCGACGATGAAGGCATTAGCGGCTTTGTCGGCGGCGGTGCCGGTATCGCCCGGGTGAAGTTCAACAATTTCGGTGCTTTCGGCAACACGGCGCCGGCGCTCGATGACTCCGACACCCGCTTTGCGTGGCAGGTTATTGCCGGCGTGCGTCAGGCGATTACCGACACCGTTGACGTGCACGTGAAGTATCGCTTCTTCAACGTCGACGATCTGAAGATGGTCGCGTTCAACGGCCAGGAAACGGATGCGCGGTTGCGGTCGCACAGCCTGATGGGAGGCCTCACCTTCAACTTCGGTGCTGCGCCGCCGCCTCCTCCTCCGCCGCCGCCTCCGCCGCCGCCGCCGCCGCCGCCTCCGCCGCCGCCGCCGGTTAACGTGGGTCCGTTCATCGTGTTCTTCGACTGGGATCGGTCGGACATCACGCCGCAGGCTGCCGCGATCCTCGACAACGCCGCCTCTGCCTATCAGCAGACGGGCCAGGCGCAGGTCGTACTCGCAGGCCACGCGGACCGTTCGGGTTCGGCTCAGTACAACGTTGGACTTTCCCAGCGTCGTGCCGATGCGGTTCGTTCGTACCTCGCCGGCCGCGGTGTGCCGGACGGCGCGATCACTTCGGAAGCGTTCGGCGAGAGCCGTCCGCTGGTCGAGACGGCCGATGGTGTCCGCGAGCCGCAGAACCGGCGCGTGGAAATCATGTTCGGTCCCGGCTCCGGCTGGTAAGAAGGCCGTCCGCTTCAGCGGGCGCCATCATCGAAAAGGGGAGCCGGTTCTCACGAACCGGCTCCTTTTTTGTGGCCTGTTGAATGAGGTGGCTGGCAACCCGCCCGGTCCGGTGC
>JALYGI010000541.1 GCA_030777185.1 Pseudomonadota bacterium | reverse complement strand
CCGTTTGGCTGCGCGCGCCCGCGACTTGGCAACATTTTCGACCACCGACCTAATATAATAGAGAAGAAATTCAGTCTGAAGGCCTTAGCAGGTAATAAGAACCATTAAAATCAAGGGCTTAGTCGCGCAGGTTGCCTCTCTAGCGGTTGGTCGACTTCAGCCGGTCCGCTCGTCTTTGTTCGCAGCCGGCACTACTAAGGGCTGAGGCTGAGCCGGCGCGGAAAATACAACCGGGAGATCAGCCTCAAGCAAACCAATGGCGGTCGTTCGAAGCAGACGGGGAGGGGCGATGGGTCGACTGGAGTGCTGGAACTGGACAAGCGCGTGCGCGGCCCGTGCCGATGGTGCGGGGGGCGCCGCTTCCGCTCGGAAGTCGTCTGGCCGAAGGCTCCTGGCACCGCATGACACTGGCTCGGCAGCGAGAAGGATGTAGCTCGGCTGAAGGCTGTCCTACTCCAGGCGCGGCAGTGTCTGGTGGGTCCGTCCCCACCCGCGCAACCGCCGCCCGCCAGCCCTCTCGATAAGCTCGGATGCGTCGTTGATCGAGAAGCAGCTCGCACTCTTGATCCTCGGCACCTCAGACCATGCCAGTGGCGCCGCCACAGGAAGGCCGTGCCGCGCTCGCGCAGAATAGGGCATGATCGCGGTCGCCGTGCGTTGATTGCGGAGGAAGTCGAGAAAGATCCTGCCCTTCCGCTGCGCTTTGGGGAGGCTGACGGTGAAGCGATCTGGCTGCGCTTCGGCCAGCACGGTGCAGAAACGCTTCGCGAAGCCTCGCACCTCCGCCCAATCAGTGGAAGGCGTTAGTGGGACCACCACGTGGATGCCCTTGCCGCCCGTCAGCAACGGGAAGGATTCCAGCCCGACCGCAAGCAGGTGCCGCCGCAAATCGAGCGCCGCTTCTTTCACTGCAGCAAACCCGACACCCTCGTCGGGATCGAGATCGATCACCAGGCGATCAGGGCGTTCAACGTCCTCCACTCGGCTCCCCCAGCCGTGAAACTCAACGGTCTTTGCCGCCACGCAGGCAAGGACGCCCGGCAGATCGTCGATCCAGAGGTAATCCTCGGTGCGCCCATTCTTCTGCTCGATCGGAAGCTGGTGGATCTCGGTCGCGAACGTGCCTTCTGGAGTCGGCGGGTGATTGCCGTTCCTTTGAAAGAAGCAGTCAGAGCCGGGGCAGCGGAAGAGGTTCAGTGGCCGGCTCGCGGCCCATTGAAGCATAAGCGGCCCAAGCTGCCGATAATATTCCAGAAGCTGCTCGGATGCGATGTGAGGCTTCGGGTAGCTTGGCTCAGGGGTGGGTGCCTGCCGGAGGGTTCGAGGCCGCTTGGCAACAGGACCTGTGCTCGTAAGCGATTTGACCGTAGCATGGCGCAGCATCGCCTCGCCTCGTAGAAACTGAGCCCGCACCTTCATCTCGGGCCTGAGCCAAGAGGTCTCCGCCTTGTGCGGCATGGGGATTGCCGGCTCGGGCACCTTCAACCTCTCGTTCGTGCGCCAGAAGGTTTCCCGCTCCGTATCGGGCAGGGTTACCATCGCCGCGCCTGCATATTCGAGCCCAGACGGTGTTTCCCGGGCCAGCAAAGCGACGGGTGCGCGGTCGCCGCGCGAGGTGCCGATGACGGTGAACTCGTCTTCGCCGAAGCATTTGATCTTCAGCCAGGACTTGCTTGGGCCGCTCCGATACCGACTGCTCATCTTCTTTGAGACGATCCCCTCCAGCCCCATTTTATCGGCGGCCTCGAGCAACGCACGGCCGGTGCCAACAACATGGTCGCTGAACCGGATGACGGATCGCGCGTCGGATGATCCCACTAGCTCCTGCAGCGCCAGCCGCCGTTCCCTCAGTGGCTCCCGACGCAGATCTCGCCCGTTCAGGTGGAGCAGGTCGAATGCCATGAAAACGAAGTCTTCGGAGCGGCGGGCGAGCGCGTCCTTGATGGCGTGGAAGTTCGAGCGGCCCTCATGATCCTGCACGATCACTTCGCCATCGAGGACGGCGCTGGAGCAGCGGATCTCGCCGGCCGCCCGAACAATCCCCGAATATTTGCCGGTCCAGTCATAGCCGTTGCGCGTGAACGCCCGGACGTCGGCGCCTTCGATCACGAGCTGCGTGCGGTATCCGTCATATTTGATCTCGTGCTGCCAATCCTTGCCCTCTGGAGGTTGATCGACCAGCGCTGGCATCATCGGCGGGATGAAGCGGGCCCCCAGGGGAACGGGAGCATGACCAGGCTGCTCATGATGGAGCAGTTGCGCCAAATCCCTCCGATCTACGTTCTGTCCGCAGCCTTCGCATTCAAAGAAATGGTCGAACTCGTCACGCAGGTCGGGAGCCGTTATCCGTTCACCGACCGGGCGGCGCTGCGAACGGCGCAGCCGCGGCCTTGATGCAGTTTCTTCCGCCAAGATTACTGCCCCCAGCGGAAGAGAGTTTCGCCGGGCTCGGGCACCGGCTCGAACTTGAACCCAGCTGTGCCGGTCAGCGGAAGATGATCCTCCGGCCTGCCGTGATAGAGTGCATCCCCCAGATAGCGCTGGTCGAAAGTCTGGCCGCAGACACCGCATTCCGCGAGGTGCATGCGCTCGTCAGGATAATAGGGAGCTTCGACCTCTCGCCTGTTCCACTGATCCAGCGTCAGCCCGGCGATTGTGACGTCCGATCGGGTAGGACCAAGCTCATCCGTCATGCGGCACTCCTTCAACTGGCGCGACTCAACAGGAGCGCTTCGAGTCGGGTTCCCGACCTCTTCCAGGCGGCCTAAGAAGAGACAGTTCAAGGGGCTGCTGGTTGCGGCCGGTGGCGATCGCGCGACGTGATGCGCACGGGCGGCATCGTCGTCTGAGCGGCCGGTCCCAACTTCCGGGTTGATCAACGGGACTGGTCCGAGAAGCATGGCTGGCGGAGGCGGAAGCAAGCTTCTGCGTCGGCCGCAGCGCCA
>JALYGI010000540.1 GCA_030777185.1 Pseudomonadota bacterium | reverse complement strand
ATCGGCAGGAGTCTCCGGCCGTCTTGGCTTCTCCGCTGCCGCAGGCAAAGCGAGTCGCCGTTCGAGAGCATCGATGGCCATCGCGACGTGAGCGCCTTCCTGAAGCAGGCGGAGCTGGTCCAAACGGGACAAGATTTGGTGGAGCTCGTCCAGCATCGCACGCCGTGCCGAGAGCTGTTCGTTCAGGAGCTGCGGATCGACCATAGTTCATCATGCTACCAAGAACGTGCGGTTGCCAAGAGCGAATGGGTCCATGATGGTGTGCAATCGTATCACTCGGAGACGATCAGGACTCCGGTAGGAAATCCGGCACGGAGAGGTAGCGCTCGCCCGTATCGTAGTTGAAGCCGAGCACGCGCACGCCCTCGGGCAGCTCCTTGAGCTTCTGCGCGATTGCGGCGAGGCTTGCGCCCGAGCTGATGCCGACCAGGGTGCCTTCCTCGCGGGCGGAACGGCGGGCCCATTCCTTTGCGTCGGCGGGATCGACTTGGATCACCCCATCGATCGCGTCCCTGTGCAGGTTCGCCGGAATGAAGCCTGCACCGATGCCCTGGATCGGATGCGGGCCGGGCTGACCGCCGGATATGACCGGTGAGAGGGTCGGTTCGACTGCGAACACCTTGAGCTTCGGCCACTCCTTCTTCAGCACTTCGGCGCACGCGGTGATGTGGCCGCCGGTGCCGACGCCGGTGATGATCACGTCGATCGGATTGTCGCGGAAATCGTTCAGGATCTCACGGGCGGTCGTGCGGACGTGCACTTCGATATTGGCCGCGTTCTCGAATTGCTGGGGCATCCAAGCGCCGGGCGTCTGCTCGATCAGCTCCTGGGCACGGGCGATGGCGCCCTTCATGCCTTTTTCCTTCGGAGTGAGATCGAAGCTCGCCCCATAAGCGAGCATCAGCCGCCGCCGCTCCAGGCTCATGCTCTCGGGCATCACCAGGATCAGCTTGTAGCCCTTCACCGCCGCGACCATGGCAAGGCCGATGCCGGTGTTGCCGGAGGTCGGCTCGATGATCGTGCCGCCCGGCTGGAGCGCGCCCGAACGCTCGGCATCCTCGACCATGGCGAGCGCAATCCGATCCTTGATCGATGCGCCGGGATTGGCCCGCTCGGACTTGATCCACACCTCGGCACTTCCGAACAGGCGGTTCACGCGGATGTGCGGAGTGTTGCCGATCGTCTCCAGGATGTCTGCGGCTTTCATGAGTTACCCTTTCTCGGCTTTGGGATTGAGCCCTGCGACCATCGCAGGCACTTCGACTTGAGGAACGTCCTTGCCCGGCTGCTCGGAGAGTATCGCTTCGTCGGGAGCGACGAACCGGTCGGCGCGGCGGAGGCTCGGGAAGGCGAGGGCGCAGATGCCGGTGACCGCCACCGCCAGCGCGCCGCCGCCAACCACGGCGACCACCGGTCCGAATGCCGCTCCGGCAAGGCCGGCGCGGAATTCGCCAAGCTCATTGGAGGCGGAGATGAAGAGGCCCGAAACGGCCGACACGCGGCCGCGCATGACATCGGGCGTGTGGAGCTGGATCAGCGAGGAACGAACATAGACGCTGATCATGTCGGCGGCGCCGAGCACGAAGAGGCTGGCAAGCGACAGCCACATCACCCGGCTCTCGCCGAACACGATCGTGGCGAGCCCGAAGATGGCAACGCAGGCAAACATCTTGGTGCCGACTCGGCGCTTCAGCGGCCGCCGCGCGAGCACCAAAGCCGTGAGCGCCGCGCCGACCGCGGGCGCCGCCCGAAGTGCGCCGAGGCCCTCGGAGCCGACATGAAGGATGTCGCGGGCATAAACGGGCAGCATCGCCGTTGCTCCGCCGAGCAGGACCGCGAACAAATCGAGCGTGATGGCGCCAAGCACGATCTTGTTGTTCCGGACATAAGCCAACCCTTCGATTACGGCACGGAGCGGGTGGGAATCGCCGGCATTGCCGCGCGGGATCGGCCGGATGATCAGCATCGCGCCGACGGCGATCGCGAACAGGACGGCCGACAGTTCATAGGGAAGGGCGACGCTGATTGCATAAGCGCCCCCGCCCAGCAGCGGCCCGGCCACGGCCCCGCTTTGCCAGGCGATGGAATTGAGCGCGATCGCGCTCGGCAGAAGCTCCTTCGGCACAAGATTCGGCGCGAAGGAGGCGAGGGCGGGGCCGGCAAAGGCGCGGCCAATGCCAAGCGCCACCGCGACGGCGAAGAGCGGCCCGAGCGACATCGCATCCAACCAGACCAGAGCCGCGAGGATTGCGGCGCAGGCAAGCTCCAGCGTGAGGCTCGCTCGTACGAACCAGCGCCGGTCGATCCGGTCGGCGACATAGCCGGCAATGAGCGTCAGCAGGAAGAGCGGCAGGAATTGCGCGAGCCCAACCATGCCAAGCCAGAAGGACGCCTGCTCTATGCTCATCCCGGAGGCGCGGGCGACGTCGTAGACGTGGATGCCGATCACGACGACCAGCATGGTGCTGCCGATCGTGCTTGCCAGCCGCGCCGCCCAGAAGGCCCGATAATCGCGATACTGGAAGGGGGAGGCGGCGGCAGGCATGAAGGAGCCAAGTAAGCGGGCCGGCAAGGCGCTTCAACCGTTCATCCGGCAAAGCTTCGATCTGCTGGAAAGGCCGGAGCGGAGAGCAGAAATTGCTCAGCAGCCTGCTTTTCGAGCACGAAGTCACCCGTGGAGCACGGGTTCAGCTCATTCGGGCGCGGGTCACTGCATCGGGGGAGGGGGGCGGCAAAGGTGATGCCTCTCCTTCGTGCTCGAATGGGCCCGCCGGGCGTGGTAAGTCGCGGCAGATGAAGGCCGACCACTATAAGTGAGAGGAGAAGCAGAGATGCGCCAACTCAATGCAGAAGAGCTGAGCCATGTGACGGGAGCCGGACACTGGCATAGCCCGTGCCGTTCGCAGGGATCACGAGCCGTGTCGCTCTCCTTCAGCAGCAGCCGAAGCAGCAGTAGCAGCTTCAGCAACAGCTCGAGCTCGAGCAGCAGTGTGAGCTTCAGCTCGAGCAGCAGCGTCAGCCGGTCGATCGCGACCAGCAGCTCGAGCTCCAGCGCACGTTCGACCAGCTTCAGCTTCAGCGGCTGATCGTCGAGACTCTTTCCCGGTTAGACTAAACCGTGAACGAGTTTCTGTCCCTTTGACTGCCGTGCTTTCCGAGCCGTCAGGTTGATCAGGTGTCGAC
>JALYGI010000539.1 GCA_030777185.1 Pseudomonadota bacterium | reverse complement strand
CGCCAGGCCCAGGCGATGGCGGCGGCGCTGTCCTGGAGGAAGACTGGGAAATGCACGTCCGGAACCAGGCGGTAATCGGGCAGTATGACAAGGAAGCCTTTGGCGGCATAGGCCCTGGCGGCGAAGCCGTAATGGTCCTTGTCGCCGCCGTGCCAGCCGCCCCCATAGAAGAAGACCAGCACGGGCTTTGGGTAACCACCGGCCTGGGCATTGTCGTAGATGTCGAGCCTCTGCCGCCGCGCCGTGCCATAGGCGACGTCAGGTGCCACCCGCCGAGTGCCGGCGTCTCCCGCCCAGAGCCGATCGAGCAGATCGAGCTGCCTCGGCGGGGCGACGAGCGCGTAGAAGGCGCCGAGGGCGACGGCGACAATGAGGACGGTGCCCAGAAGCCACTTCACTCCGGCGAAGTGGCAGCGGCCGGGCAAAGCCGCAAGCGGTTTCGAGGGCACCGGGTGCGTTGAAACTGCATCTGCAGGGAAGGAATGGCGCGCCCGGCATGAATATGATGGGCACTCAGATCATTGGGTAATTTCAGTCGACGTCGGACACTGAGGTCCAGAATGCGCCATTAGCGGACGCAGAGCGGGGCTGAGGATCTTCCGAGAAGCGGACGTTCGCTTAGATGCGGAGCTATGTCTGCTTACGACTCATAGCGGGTCGAGCGCACTTGGCGCACGGATCACGTGACGGGTATTGCCCACACCCCCGAAGTGCGTATCCTCCAATTCTCTTTGATGAGGATCGAAGAATGTTCCTGATTGCAGTGGCCCTCTCTACGGTGAGTCCGGCGGACCGATGGGTTCATGTAGGCGGCAGCACCAACGTCTATGAGGAATTTCTCGACAGAGCGAGTGTCAGGCGGATCGGTGATAAAGTAACGCTATGGACCCGACGCGAGTTCTTGGTTGATAAGGGCACCGCCTGGAACGAACTTGAGTTCGACTGCTCGATGAGAACGGAAACCGTTTTAGCCTACATCCGAGATGATGGCGGGACCATTTCTCACAATGTCGTTCGACCGCACCGGGAGGCTTCCCCAATCCCCCCTGGTTCGGTGGAGGAAAGAGTCTTCAACATCGTCTGCCGCTGATCTTACTCCGAGCCGGTGCTCCGGGGGGCTCACGCGATCAGCTTCTTGGATCGCGCTCTCCGCATCTGGAAAATCCGGCACAAATTGCGCCGGGTGGTATGCGGATGGAAGCGGGTAAGTCGCACCAACCCGGACCACGCCACCATGAGCAGGTCTCGGGCTAGCTGCTCGCAAAGCAGTAGAAGAGGCCGTTGCCCCCGCTCGCTTGCAGGTTGGCCTGGCTGCAGCCGCGTGACGGATGGGCAGAGTTCCAGGAGGTTGGGTCGGCACCGCCACCCTGGCGGTCATGGTGCCCGACTTGGGCGCTTCCTTCGCCGTTGCTCGTCCAGTTTCCGCAGGTCCGGTCTGCGTCGCCTGCGAACGCAGTGCCGTCTGCTTGAGAGCCGGTGAGGATGTCGTGCATGTTGGGAGTGTCGCCGCGGCCGTTTACGACGGCGCCGGTTTCGGTCAGCGCGTCCTTTTTGTTTATGTGGTTGTCGGCGCTATGGAGATCGGCAACGCTCATGGCAACTGCGACCCCCGTGGCGTTGTACCAGGGCCCGGAGCCGATCCTGTCGCGGGCATTCACCGCGGGGCTGCCGGGGCGAGCGCTCGCGCTGAGATACGCGCGCCAGCGCCGCGATCCTGCTCCCACTGCCTGCGCCCTAGCTTGGCAAATTCGGTCCGCCCCCGCAAGACCACCCAGGTTCGCGCCATCTCCGGACCCGGCACTGGTGATGAAGAAGCCGAGCCTATTCTCAGGGGCGGGAACCGTTGTAGCGCAGGAAGCACTGAGCAAAAGGAGCCCCGGCAGGCCTAAGCTAGATAACAACTTCATGAATTCGCTCCTTCTGGATCTGCCAGTGGCGAGGTGCGGCGCTCTCTTGTGCGACTGCAGCCCGAAGGCCCAACGCGACAATGGGACCGGCGGGGTTATCCCTGGGGCGGCGCGGGTGCCTTGCCGGTCACATCGACGACCGTGCCCGCACGCTTCACTTTGAAGCTGACCGGATCCCCTTCCTTCTTACTCTGCATATATCCCTGAAGCACCTCGCGGGTGATCGGTTTGCCACCCACTTCAAGCACAATGTCGCCGACCTTAAGGCCAAGGACGGCAGCGGGCCCGTCAGAACGCATGACAGCGACCTCAGCGCCTTCCGGGTGCTGCTTCAGTTGGATCGGCGGCCCCTCCTGGGCGGCGACATAGCCCGGCGACAGCGCGAGCGCGGCACCGGCTGCAACAATTGCGGCAAACTTCAAATTGTTCATGATCTCTCTCCGATGGAGATTGCTTGTTTATAGGCGCCGAAAACGAGCGCTGTGGACGAGGAGGTAGAGGAGCGGAATCGAGGCTTCCGCTCCTCGAACCCTTGCCGCTCAGCTGTCCTTGTACTTGACGTTGCACCCATAGGGGCGGCTCGTCGGCACCGACACGGCTTTGCCCGCCTTCAGCTCCGCAAGCGCCGCCAGCACATGGTTGCGGGCGCCGTCGACATCCGCCGGGTTAGGGGTCGGCTTGTCGTCGATGCCGCCCGCATAGACGAGCGTGCCCGCCTTGTTGACGATGTACATGTGCGGCGTGGTCTTCGCGTCATAGGTCTTGCCGACGACGCCGTTCGGATCGAGAAGATAGGCGGTCGGCTGCGCCTTTTGCGCCGCCAGGACGGATTTCGCCTTGGCGCCGTCCATGTGTCCCTGCTTGCCCGGCGCGCTGGAGTTGATCGACAGCCAGACGACCCCATCCTTCCTCGCGGCGGCCTGCGTCTTCTGCATGTTGCCGCTCCCATAATGCTTCCTCACGAACGGGCATTCCGGGTTGTTCCACTCGAGGACGACCGTCTTGCCTCTGAAGTCGGAGAGCGTGACGGCCTTTCCGTTCGTGTCGGCGAGCTTGAAGTTGGGCGCGGGCTGCCCGATCTGCGGCGCGGCCACCGCTGGAGCGACCGCGAGGCTGGCGGCCATAAGAGCGAATGGGAATGCTTTCATATCGTTTCTCCTTCATCCTGATTGTTCTGTTTGGTTAGTGAGACGACGCGGGATACGGTGAGCAGCTGCGGAAGGATCTCGGGAGCCTTTCCGGGCGCGTAGTAGATGTAGAGCGGGACGCCCGAGCGCCCCTGCGCTTCAAGGAAGCGGCTGATGGCGGCGTCTCCGCCGGTCCAGTCGCCGACCAGCACCGCGACCTTGCCTTTCGCAAAGGCGCCGGACACCTCCTCGCGCTGCAGCACGGTCTTCTCGTTGACCTTGCAGGTGATGCACCAGTCGGCGGTGAAATAAGCGAACACCGGGCGGCCTTCCGCGCGAAGCGCCGCGAGCCGCGCTTCGCTGAACGGTTCGCCGGCGACCGGCGAGGCAGTGGCCTGGCCCTGGTTGCCGACGGGAACGAACAGCAGGCCCGCCGCCACTGCCGCAGCCGCTGGCGCGAGGCGCAGCCAGAAGCGACCGGCGCCGTGGCGACCGCCAATCCACCAGAGCGTCAGGCCAAGGAGCAGCGCCGCGCCAAGGCCGATCGCCATTCCATCGACGCCCGACTGACGCCCCAGTATCCAGGCAAGGCCGAGCGCCGTCAGGAACATGGGCACCGAAAGCACATGCCGGAGCCGGTTCATCCACGGCCCGGGCCTCGGCAGGCGCCGCCGCGCGGCGGGCACGAATCCGAGGATGAGGAACGGCAAAGCGAGGCCGAGGCCAAGCCCCCCGAAGACCGTAAGGGCCGCCG
>JALYGI010000538.1 GCA_030777185.1 Pseudomonadota bacterium | reverse complement strand
TCCAGGAACTGGTCGACATGATCGAGACGCAGCGCGCCTACGAGGTGAATTCGAAAATGATCTCCGCAACCGACGAGATGCTCCGCAATGCAAACCAGCAGCTTTAAGCGTCTCGCGCTCGCCGGAGCCGCCATCCTGCTGATGGCGGCCGGCAAGAAGCCGTCCGAATTCAGGCCGACCTACGCCCCTCCGGCGCACGCCGCCCCGGCGAACGGATCGATCTTCCAGGTGGCGCATGGCTATGCGCCGCTCACCAGCGGCATGCGTGCGGCCGCGGTCGGAGACCTGCTCACGATCGTGCTCGTCGAGCGCATGCAGGCGGTCAAAACCGCTGTGGCAAGCACCGGCCGCTCTGGCGAAATCGGCCTCGCTCCGCCGATTAACGGGCCATTATCCCTGTTCACTCCCGAAGAATTCAACATAGGCGGTGATTCTAGCTTCGATGGGAAGGGGCAAGCCGCACAGTCGAACGCGCTTTCGGGCGAGGTCAGCGTGACCGTTGCGGAGGTCTATCCGAACGGCACCATGCTCGTGCGCGGTGAGAAGATGGTGCGGCTCAATCGGGGCGACGAGTTCGTGCAGTTCGCCGGGATCGTGCGCCAGGTCGACGTCACTGCGGACAACCGCATTCCCTCGACGAGGGTCGCGGACGCCAAGATCACTTACACCGGCAAGGGTGAGATCGCGCGTGCCAGCCGCCAGGGCTGGCTGCAACGCTTCTTCTCCATCCTGAGCCCCTTTTAAGAGGATGCGATCGATGAACGTCTTCCGCATCTTCGCCGCCGCTTGCGCCGCTCTCGTGCTTGCCGGTCCAGCGCAAGCCGAGCGAGTCAAGGATCTCGGCGCCTTTCAAGGGCTGCGCGCAAACCAGCTCACCGGCTATGGCATCGTCGTGGGTCTCGCCGGCACCGGCGACGACAGCCTCGAATATTCCACGCAGGGCATGAAAGGCGTGGCTTCGCGCTTCGGCCTGAGCCTGCCGCCAGGGATCAACCCCGCGCTCAAGAATGCGGCGGCCGTGATGGTCACGGCTGAGCTTCCGCCCTTCGCCAAGCCCGGCCAGCGGCTCGACATCACCGTCTCGGCGATGGGCAAGGCCAAGTCGATCCGCGGCGGCACGCTCTTGATGGCTCCGCTGCGCGGCGCCAATAACGAGATCTACGCCATGGCGCAGGGTAATGTCGCCGTCGGCGGCCTTGGCGTCGAAGGCAATGACGGGTCGAAGGTATCCGTGAACGTCCCGTCCGCAGGGCGTATCCCGGGCGGCGCGACCGTCGAGCGCGCGGTGGACGCCGGCTTCGCAACCTCTCCGCAGCTCACCTTCAACCTCGCAGAGGCCGACCTCACCACCGCTCAGCGCGTGGCGCAGGCGATCAACGCCTCACTCGGCAATATCGCCCGCGCGACCGACGCGGTCAGCATTGCGATCGATGCGCCCGCGGGTGCCGAGACCCGCTCCACGCTGATGAGCCGTATCGAGAATCTCGACGTCGACCCGGCCGACGCGCCGGCGCGCGTCATCGTCAATGCGCGAACCGGCACCATCGTCATCAACGGCGCCGTCCGGATCAGCCCGGCCGCGGTGAGCCACGGCAAGCTTACCGTCGCGGTGAAGGAGAGCCCACGGGTCGTGCAGCCGGAAGCCTATACGGACGGCCGCACGGAAATCGAGGACTCCTCCGACATCCAGGTGACCGAAGAGGTGCGGCCGATGTTCCGCTTCGCGCCCGGCGCTTCGCTCTCCGACATCGTCAAGGCGGTGAACGCGATCGGCGCCGCTCCGTCGGACCTGGTGGCGATCCTCGAAGCCTTGAAGCAGGCCGGCGCCATGAAGGCGGAGCTGGTGGTGTTATGATAGACAGGATCGGCACGCCCGCCCCCGGCTCGCAGCCGCAGGCGAACCCTAAGCGCGAGCAGCTCAAGGCTGCCGCGCAGGCGTTCGAGGCCGTCTTCCTCCGGCAGATGATCGGATCGATGCGCCAGGCAAGCCTCGGCGAAGACATCATGGGCGGCCGTGCCGCCGAGCAATTCCGCGACATGTCGGACGCGAAGCTCGCCGACAGCATGGCGCAGACGGGGGGCTTCGGCATCGCCGAGCTGCTCCTGAAGCAGTTTGATGGGACGGGTGGGGCAAGGAAATGAGCGATCTTCTCAGCATTGGCCTTTCGGGCGTCAGGGCCTACAAAACCGCGATTGCCGCGGTGGCGGACAATGTCGCCAATGCTGAGACCCCCGGCTATGCACGGCGCGAGGTTCGCCTTCGCGAGGGCATGAATTCCGGCTCGGAAAGCCCGATCTATCGGGAAGACCTGATGTTCGCTGGAGTCGAGGCGGCCTCCGTAGGCCGCGCTTGGGATGCCTATCGCGCCGCCGATTCCCGTTACGCAGCCTCTGCGGCAGGCCGTGCCGATGTCCGCCAGCAATGGCTGGGATCGATCGAGATCGCGCTCGGCGACGGCCCGTCTTCGGTCGGCCCGCTGGTCGGGGTGTTCTTCAACGCCGGCGAAGCGCTGGCCGCGACTCCTTCCGATCGGCTCGGGCGCACCGCGATGTTGATGGCGCTGGAGAGCGCATCGGCCGCGATCCGCAATACGGCAGATGGCCTTTCGCGCGTTTCTCAAGGGGTCGCGCAGGCGGCGCAGCTTGAGATCGACGGGCTCAACGGCGATCTCGCCGCGCTCGTCGAGGTAAACAGCATCCTGCGCCAAACCGCCGTCGGCCGGTCGTCGCGCGCCTCGATGGAGGATGAGCGCGACCGGCTGATCGACTCGATCGCAAATCGCATCGACGTCGGCGCCAGCTTCGATAAGAAC
>JALYGI010000537.1 GCA_030777185.1 Pseudomonadota bacterium | reverse complement strand
ACGGAGGTGTTGAGAGCAATGACGTCGAAAGGCGGCGATGCCGCATCGGCGCTGGCAAGGATCTTCGACGATCCGGGTCCCGATCCGGGCAGGCAGCCCGCAAGAAGGGGGAGGATCAAGGCGACGGGGATGAAACGCATGCGTATGTACTACCCCTCAGGTTGATGAATTCCTATCACCCTCTTGCCCATGATCGAACTGATTTCGCGTCCAATGGCAGCCGTTGACAGGCTATTGTGCCCTCTGCGCAACAGTCGCGGCCCCCGGCGGCGCCTCCCGGCACCTTCGATTCGCCGAATTTGCGGCATTTGAAGGCGGCTTGCCGGTAACGTGCGGTCCTCCCGTGTTTCTCGGATGTTGCAAAAATACTGCGGTCGCGGCCCAGGTGTTGCATCGTGCCGATTGCTGCTTTTGGGATGAGCCGTCCGGTGCCATAGTGCCGGGGTTCCGGGTCTGCGCTGCAGGCTGCCGCGCCCGCATCGGGGGCGAAGCCGATCACGGCAAAGGAGAATGCGTGTCAGTACGTGAGAACGTGCCCCCCGACGACACCGACGCGGTGCGTGGCAGATGGAAGCGGCTTGCGCGGCGGGCTGAGAAGCTCGCCAGCGATGCGCCGAACGTTGCCCTGCTGCGGCAGATAAGCCCGAATCGTTTGCCGCCCCCGCCGGCCGCCCCCGAACCGGAGCTGCCCGCGACGGGGGAGCCCAACGAGGAGAAGAAAAAGGCCGCCGCCCTGATCGAGCGTTTGCAGGGCACGCTCAATCGGAAGGCCGACGGAAAGCGCAACTGGGGCGTCATCTCGGCCCTTGTTTGCATTGCGCTGCCGACATTTCTGGCGGCGCTCTACTACCTGATCTTCGCTGCTGACCTGTACGTCTCGGAAGCGCGGTTCGCCGTTCGCACGAACGAGAGTCAGTCGGAGGACGTCCTCGGGCAGATCACCGGGCTGCCGTCAACCTCGGTCATCTCCGATTCCTACATCGTCGCGGATTACATCCTCAGTCCCGATCTGGTGAGGCAATTGGAGGGGCGCATTCCATTGCGCCAGATGTTTGCTCATAGCGACGCCGACTTTCTGAAGAAGCTCGACCCGACCGTCACGCTGGAGCACCTGGTCGCCTATTGGGGCAACCGCGTCGAAGTTTTTTACGACTTCACCAAGAACGCCATATCCGTCCGGTCCCAGGCTTTCTCGGCCGCCGACGCACAGATTATTACGCAAGGCATCGTCGACCTTGTCCGCAACCTGGTCAACGACCTTTCGGCTCAGGCGCGCCGGGACGCGGTTCAGTTCGCCTCGAGCGAGCTCGCGCGGGCGGAACTGCGGGTCAGAAATGCGCGCGACGACCTCATTCGGTTTCGTGCAAAGAACAATAATTTCGACCCTGCGCAGACTGCGTCCGCCGCCATCGGCATCGTCGGCAAGCTCGAATCGGAGCGCTCTCAGCTGAGCTCGCAACTCGCCGCTGTCTCGGGCTATCTCGGGCCCAACGCGCCGTCTGTGCAGATGCTCACCTCGCGCATCAATGCGCTGGAGGCGGAGATCGGGCGCATCCAGGGCGCGATATCGGAATCGGACGCCGGGAAACAGGACGGGCTGAAGGGCGTGGCAGGATTGCCGGCTTCGGGCGCTTTCACCACGGTAGTCGCCGACTATCAGGAGCTGCTCCTGAACCAGGAATTTGCAGAGAAGGCCTATACGGCGGCGCTCGGTTCCCTTGAGCGGGCCCGTTCGGAGGCGGACCGCGCCCAATCCTACCTGGCGATCTATGTGCAGCCGAACGTCCCTGAACAGGCAACCTATCCGCAGCGGTTCCTGAACATCTTCGTAGTGTTGCTGCTGGCCTCCATCATCTGGGCGATCGGCTCCCTCGCGTTCCTGACTGCCCGCGACCACATCATGTGATGCTTCGGCGGCCCGCGCGGCCGCCGAGTTTGACCCCGCTTATTGTGACGGCATCATCCGCCGAGGCCGAAACGGTCCGCTGGCATTGTCACGGAAACATGGCGCGATCCCGCTGAGCCGGGTCGCGGGAGGGGGATGCCCCTGGTCTCCTATTCCCCTCACCAGTTCCCGCCGGTTGTGATCCAGCACGCGGTCTGGCTCTATCTCCGCTTCACCCTCAGCTACCGTGACGTCGAGGAGCTCCTGGCCGAGCGCGGCCTCGATATCTCGTACGAGACGGTCAGACGTTGCGTCCTGAAGTTCGGCCCGCAATTCGCTCGGA
>JALYGI010000536.1 GCA_030777185.1 Pseudomonadota bacterium | reverse complement strand
CTTCAACATGATGGGCCACAAGCACGAGCTCAGGCAGCGGCCGACCGGGATCATGACGGTCTCGCTCCGCAACGGCACCGTCTACCATCTCGACGAAATTCCGGTCGACCGCTTCAAGCGCACGGAGCTTGCCAACTTCCCCGATCCGAACATCCCGCAGGATGAGACGAGCACCGGCGGCTATTGGCATAATGCGGTCACCTATGACGGCCGCTTCGCGGCGGGCGACGATTTCGACGGCAATGTGTGGCTGATCGACAGGCGCACGGGCAAGCGCACCCTGCTCACGACCGGCCACCGTATGCGCCCCGACCACGCTCATCCGAGCTTCAGCCCGGACGGCACCCGTATCCTCGTCCAGAGCGGCATGCTTGCGGACGGCAAGCGCCTCGCGCTTGCGGTGGTGCCGGTGGAGGAGGCGCTCGCGCCGTGAAGCGCTCCGCTTTCGTCTTCACGCTGCTGCTGGCTGTCGCCGGTGCGGCCGAGGGCGCGCCCGGGACGCAGTGGCTGCGGAGCTGGGCGGCTGCTCCGCAAAGCGCGACGCGGCCGGGCCAGGCGCAGCCGGCGGGGCGGCAGTTCCAGGACGTCACAATCCGGCAGATCGTCCGCGTTAGCGCCGGCGGCACGCAGGCACGGCTCAGGATCAGCAACGAGATGTCGGGCGAGGCGCTTCGCCTCGGCGCCGTCCGCCTAGCCCTGGTCGGCAAGGATGGCAGCATCGTCGCGGGCAGCGAACGCAGCGTGTCTTTCGACGGGGAGGGGACCACCACGATTCCGCCTTACGCGCCGATCGTCAGCGATCCGGTGCCGCTCGCCGTGCCTCCGCTGGGGCGCCTTGCCGTCAGCATTCACTTGCCCGAGGGATCGCCGGCGCCGACCATGCACGCCACCGGGCGGCAGACCGCCTGGTTCGCTCCCGGCGATCAAACCGGCGCTGCGGCCCTTGCCGATGCGACGACGAGCATCAGCCGCTACTTCCTCACCGGAGTGGATGTTTCTTCGCCGCGGCGGGGCAGCGTCATCGTCGCGATCGGCGATTCGATCACCGACGGCGCCGGAGCCGAGATGGATCGCGATGCACGCTGGCCCGACGTCCTGGCGGAGCGGTTGCAGCGAGCTGGCAGGCGCCATTTCGGCGTCGCCAACGCAGGCATTTCGGCCAACCGCATCCTCAGCGAAGGCGTCGGACAGAATATGCTTGCCCGGCTGGACCGGGACGTTCTATCGGTGCCGGCCGTCTCGCATCTCATAGTTCTCGCCGGCATCAACGACATCGGCATGGCCCACCGGGACAAGGATCCGCGGCCACCGTCCGCCGACGACATCATCGATTCCTACCGCCAGCTCATCACGCGTGCCCGCGACCGGGGCGTGTCCGTCATCGGCGCGACCATCCTGCCTTACAAGGGCGCCGCTTATTACAGCGAGGAGGGAGAGGGGGTCCGCCAGGCGGTCAATCAATGGATTCGTACCAGCGGAAGCTTCGACGGCGTCATCGATTTCGACCGGCTGATGCGCGATCCTGCCGATCCGGCAAGGATGAAGCCGGGGAGCCACAATGGAGACTTCCTGCATCCCAGCAACGCGGGCTATCGGGCTATGGGCGAAGCCATCGATCTCAGCTTGTTCAAATCGCGCTGACCGCCGCTCGAGATGGAGCGCCGTGAGATGATCGCCCGCCTGCTCCGCTGCACCGCTGCCGCAATCGGCTGCCTTGCCGCGGGCGCTTTCGCCCAGGCGCCATCCACTTCCGAGGAGGGGCTGCTCTTTTCCCTTTCCGGAGACAAGGCACTCGTCGCGGACCACGCCGGCGGTCTTGCAGAACCGATCTTCGCGCGCGGAGCGAAGGTCATCCCTGACGGCGCAGCAGGTCCGGCCTTGTCCTTGGATGACGATCTGACGCTGGCCTGGTCGGGCCCCGGCAACATCTACGCTCAGCGGGGGACGATTTCCTTCTTCTTCCGCGCCCGCGCACCCTTGGGTCGCACACCCTTCCCCATCTTCCGCGTCGGCTACGCCGAGCACAGCAGCTGGGACATGGCGTGGCTGCGGATCGACTGGAACGGCAGTGGCTTCGATGCCTTCGTCACCGACACGAACCTCGCACGCACCCGTGTCTCCTTCAAGCTCCCCGAGGTCCCGGCAGCCGACACATGGACCCACGTCGCCTTTGCTTGGGACGAAGCGGTGGGTGTCCGGCTCTGGATCGACGGCAAGCCGGCCGCGCAAGCAAAGCGCAAGGCAGTTTACGACGCCGGCCTGTTCGGCTTCGGCCCATTCCAGCGCGTGGTGAGCCCGTACCAGGTCCACAGCATGTACAATTTTCGCCGCTCGGGCGATATCGACGAGCTCCGGATCTACGACAGGATGCTGGACGACAAAGCCGTAGC
>JALYGI010000535.1 GCA_030777185.1 Pseudomonadota bacterium | reverse complement strand
TGGACGCGGCTCAAGCCTGCAAAATCTGACACCCAAAACTCTTCAAGGTACCGCGGCGGCCGTGAGTTGGCAGAGGCTTCCAACGAAAAGTTTCGCACCCGCTCGATAGCGCGCTCCAGCCGTGCCGGATCGATAGGCTTCATGAGGTAGTCGACCGCCTGGACGTCGAAGGCCGCAACAGCGAAGCTTTCGAAGGCGGTGACAAACACGACCTTGGGCGGGTTCGAAAGCCCGCCGAGGGAGCGCGCCACGTCAATCCCATCCATGCCAGGCATTGCGATGTCGAGCAGGACGACGTCTGGACGAAGAGCTTCGGTCAACCGCAAAGCAGCCTCACCGTTGCGGGCGGTACCTACGACTGCCACGTCCTGTATGGGCGCCACCATCATCTGCAGTCGCTCGACCGCGAGCGGCTCGTCATCCACGATGACCATGCGGAGCGGGGAAGTCATCCGACGACCAGAGGGAGGGTGATGGCCACACGATAGCCCCCCTCGCTGCGGGGCCCGTGTTCGCATGACGCGGCTGCTCCAAAGCGCGCCTTCAATCGCTCGCAGACATTCGAGAGGCCGACGCCGGTCCCGTGAGAATCTGGGCGTCTTTCGGAACCGGGACCACCGCTGTCCTCCACGATCAGCCTCATCGCGGCGTCTCCGTGAGGCTCAGCGATGATGTTGAGCGTCACGCGCTCGTCAGTCCGGGCCACTCCATGTTTGATTGCATTTTCAACCAAGGGTTGCAGCAGGAGCGCAGGGACATGTGCTGCTTCAAGTGGCGGAGGAACCGTCACGTTGACATCCAGACGCCCAGGGAACCGAGCGCGTTCAATGTCGAGATATAGGCGCTGCAGCCGGATCTCCTCGGCTAGGGGCACATCCTCCGTCGGATCGATCGCAAGAGCAGACCGAAAGAAGGCGGAGAGGTTCAATATCATCGTTTCGGCATCGTCCAGCCGACGTGCCATGATCAATGAAGAAAGCGAGTTGAGCGTGTTGAACAGGAAGTGCGGGTTCACCTGATAACGCAGGGCCCTCAGCTGGGCTGAGTGAGCCAAGCGCTCGAACTCGGATGCTCTGCGTTCGGCCGCTTGCAACCGGCGTGCGCTGCTCAGACCGACAAAAAACGCGCTGAGGCCGAAGTAGAAGAAGTACCACTGCGACGCGCTGCGAGAGATTCTGCCGATCGCTTCATCGCGGACCCTTTTCTTCACGGGAGAAAGTTTAACGATGGTAGGTCGTGCCTCACCGCTGCGGCGATAGCTTATCTCCCCCGACGCGCTCTGGGTTACGACTGTTCCATCGGACAATCTCCGCGTTCTCGTCGTCGCGTTCACCTCCGGCGAAAGATGATAATAGAAAGCCAGATCTCCAGCGGCGAATGCAAGACTGGTGGGCAGGGCAAGCACAACTGCGGACGCAAGGCCGATCGCGAGCCGCCGCCGAGCAGCTGCGCCAAGAATGCCACACAGCCCTAAGCTGAGCGCAATGGCCAGGCCCGTAGAGCACCAAAGAGCGGGATCGAGCATGCTGCCAAGCTGACCACTCAAGGCATAGTTTATGGCTCGGTAGACGAGATGAAGCGCCATGAAGCCAACGATGCACTTCGACGCGAGCCGCCAATCGAAATCTGATGCTCGCGAGGTTTCGTGAGGTATCATCATCCCTACCGCTTATATCAATTCTGCAGGTCTGCACGGCCGTTTCCCGCTGTTCGCAGACGCTATCGGGCCGTTTGTAGAAAATCCGCCCTCCCCGGGTGCCGGGCTTACTAGCTTAGAGAAGCTCCGAGGCAGACACCGCGGCCTGTGGCGGGGCTGCGACTTTCGCGCCGAGCTCCGCAAGTTCGGCATGAGGGCTCTTTGGCGAAGAACAAAGGATCAACCATGGAATTTCGCAGAAGGGCATAGAATGGTCATAATTCGCCTTCTCCTTTGGCTCGCATCAATGCTGAGCGTGCTTTCGCCGGCGCCGGCCGCTTTCGCTCAGGCGGCTGAGCAGAGGCATATTGCTACGCGTTTCGTAGCCGAGACGGACGCGCCGGCAGCGGGGAGCGTTGTCAGCCTTGCGATTCAGATGACGCCGGAGCCGGGATGGCAC
>JALYGI010000534.1 GCA_030777185.1 Pseudomonadota bacterium | reverse complement strand
AGCTGCTTCATCCGGCCTCCCGCGCCTGTGCCTGTTACCGCTACCAGCTTCGGGCGGCGCTTGGAATGGCCAAGCTCAGGGAGCGTTCCGCTAAATTTTCCTGAGGCTCATCATCAGGCTCGCGCGCATTCGCTGAAGCTGCTCGGGCGAGCTCGGGTCCATGAAACCGCGAACCTCGGGAGGCAGGTGCTCGGTCGGGTCCCCATGCGTGCAAAAAACGAAGGTGTCGAACATTTCGCGCCACGCGGCGCGCTGATCTGCGGGGAGAGTGCGAAGTGTTATCAGCGCGTGCAGCATTGCGTCGTAGGGGCTGCCGGCATGCGCCGGGGCGGGGTCCCACCAATAGTTGATGAACAGATTGATGGGCTCGAGTGAATCTACGCCGTGCCACCAGTGGAAGGGAATGTAGATCGCGTCTCCGGGGGCAAGCTCCGCGACCTGCGCCGCCGCCATGGCATCGGCAAAGCGCGGGTAGCGCTCCAGATCGGGCTTCCGCAGGTCGACCATGCTGACCGGCGTCCCGGCCGGCGTCAGTTCGAATGGACCCACATAAAGGTTCGACACCTGCTCGGGCGGGAACAAGGTGAAGCGGCGGCGGCCGCCGACCACGACGCCGATATTCTCCTTCAAATCATAATGAGGAGCGACTCGGGCGGCATTGCCCATCCAGATGCGGGGGACGACCGCGGGGCTGAGAAGGTCTGTTTTGTTCTCAAGCTCGAAGCCGGGCAGCATCTCGGGGACGGGCGTAGACTGCACGGCGAGCGCGTAGGGCTGCGGCTTGTCCCGGTCGCGGAGCAGACGATCGAGAAATGGCCCCAGTGGGGATGTCCCATGTCCGAAATTCAGGGCCGTCAGCGCCTCCGCATAAAAGAAGCGACCCTCGATTTCCGGCGCGCCCACGATCATGCGGACCGGCGAGCTGGTACCGAAGCGGCGCACATAGTCCACGAGGTCTTCGGAAGATCTCATCGCCGCCTGGACTGCCGGCCAGTGCGCGGCCAGCCCGCGCAGCACCGCTGGCTGCCGCAGCGCGCGAATATCTTCGAAAGTGTCGCGGCCGATCGCTTGGTATTCCCGGATGGGGCGAGGCTCGGGGAGGGTGTTCAAGACGCTCGTCTCAGGACGGCGTTGCTCGCGCTTCCGTGCTGCTGCAGATATTCCTGCTGCATCGGCATCAATTGAGCGGTGTTGGCGACCACTTCGCGGACGTGGCCAAGCCGGTGCAACGTCTCCTCGTCCGGCAACAGATCGGCAGCCGGGTGATAGCCGGCCGCCTCGATACCTTGGCCGACCATCACCGAAAGCCAGCTCGTCTCGGTGAACAGCTCGTCATGTTCCCGGAAGATGCGCCCATTCCTGCGGAACATGTCCAGTTTGTAGGCAAGTCCCTCCGGCGGCTCGAGCGTGCGGCAATAATCCCAGAAGGAGGAGTCGTTTCGCTCCGTCAGCTTGTAGTGCAGGACTAGGAAATCCCGGATGTCGGTATATTCCTGCACCGTTCGTTCGTTGAAGCGTTGCATTTCGAGCGGATCGAAGCGGCGCGTCGGGAAAAGGCTCATCAGCCTTGCGAGGCCGGACTGGACGAGGTGGATGCTGGTCGATTCGAGCGGTTCGAGGAAGCCGCCGGCGAGCCCCAGCGCCACCACATTTTTTACCCAGGCGCGCTTTCTGTGGCCGGCCTTGAAGCGGAGCGGCTTCGGATCGGCAAGCGGAGGGCCGTCGAGATTGGCGAGCAAAGTCGCGGCGGCCTCATCGTCGGAGATATGGACGCTCGAATAGACATAGCCGTTGCCGGTGCGATGCTGCAGCGGGATCCGCCACTGCCAGCCGGCACTTCGCGCGGTCGATCGAGTAAGAGGCTGCGCGTCGCCACTGCTCTCGCAAGGCACTGCCAGCGCGCGATCGCAGGGGAGCCAAGCGGACCAGTCTTCGAACCCGGACCTCAGCGTCTGTTCGATCAGAAGGCCTCGAAAGCCCGAGCAGTCGATGAACAGGTCGCCTTCGATGCGGCCGCCGCTCGCCAGAATGACGGCTTCGACGAAGCCGCTTTCCCCGTTTTGCACCACATCGACGATCCGGCCCTCCGTGCGGGTGACACCACGGCCTTCCGCGATGCGGCGGAGGTATCGGGCATAAAGCCCGGCGTCGAACTGAAAAGCGTAGCCCATCTTCGAC
>JALYGI010000533.1 GCA_030777185.1 Pseudomonadota bacterium | reverse complement strand
GCGTGCACCTCATCGAAGGCGAGCCGGGATCGGGCAAGACGACCCTCGGCCTGCAATTCCTGCTCGAAGGCGCAGCCAAGGGCGAAAAGTGTCTCTACATCACCCTGTCCGAGAGCAAGGACGAGCTGCTCCACGTCGCCGACACCCACAATTGGGATTTGAGCGGCATCGAGATCTTCGAGCTGGTTCCGCCCGAACTCAGCCTCGACACTGAACGCGAGCAGTCGATCGTCTACGCCTCGGACCTCGAATTGGGCGAGACGGTCCAGATGGTGATGAACGAAGTGGAGCGCGTTGCCCCGGCCCGGATCGTCTTCGACAGCCTGTCCGAAATCCGGCTGCTGGCGCAGGGGCCGCTCCGATTTCGACGGCAGGTGCTTGCGCTGAAGCACTATTTTGCCAGGCATCAGTGCACGGTTCTGTTCCTCGATGACCTCACCCAGACGGTGGACGATCTCAGCCTTCACAGCCTTGCCCACGGGGTGGTGAGGCTGGACCAGGTGGCCGTGAGCTACGGTGCGGAAAGGCGCCGGCTCCGGGTTTTCAAGATGCGCGGCCGGGCGTTTCGCGGCGGCTTTCATGATTTCGCGATCCGCACCGGGGGTGTCGAGATATTCCCGCGCCTGGTTGCTGGATCGCATCCGGAAGGCGGTCACGAGGAAAGGCAGGCGGCGAGCGGGATTAGCGAGCTTGACGCGCTGGTTGGCGGCGGCCTCGATTACGGGACAACCACCCTGGTGATCGGTCCCTCGGGATCAGGCAAGTCGACGCTTACCATGCAATATCTCTTCGCCGGGCTGCAGCGCGGGGAAGGGGCGCTGTTCGTCAGCTTCGACGAGACGGAGCGTGTCTTCCACCGCCGCTGCGCCGGTCTCGGCATGGACGTGACGCCGTTCGAGGAAAGTGGTCTGTTCACCTTCCGCCAGGTCGATCCCGCCGAGTTGTCACCCGGCGAGCTCAGCGCGCTGGTCCGTGACCAGGTGGAAGCGGGTGCGAAGATGGTCGTGCTGGATTCTCTGTCCGGGTACCAGCACGCCATGCCGCAGGAGCAGTTTATGCTCCTCCAGATGCACGAAACCGTGACCTATCTCAATCAGCAGGGCGTGCTCACTTTTCTGATCCTCGCTCAGTCGGGGATGGTGGGGAATATGCAGTCACCGGTCGACATCACCTATCTGTCCGACGCGGTAGTGCTGCTGCGCTTCTTTGAGGCGCAGGGCGAGATTCGACGGGCCTTGTCCATCCTGAAAAAGAGGACCGGCGCCCACGAATCCGCCATCCGAGAATTGATGATTGATGGCGGCGGTCTCCGGGTCGGCCCGAAATTGGAAGGATTTCGAGGCGTTCTCACCGGCGTCCCAACCTTTGAAGGAAAGACGGCGCTGCTCGAGGAACGTGTTGGTGGACTCGGCTGACAGCGGAACCTGGGACGATTTCCTGGTGATCGCGCCTTCTGGACGCGATTGTCAGGTGATCGGCGAATTGCTAGCGAGCGCTCAGCTTCGCTGGCGGGCCGACAATGATGGCGAGCGGCTGCTCCAGGCGCTCGTCAGCGGCGAAGCGGCCTGCGCGGTCATCACGGATGATGCCTTAGCAAGGATCGGCGCCGCGCGGCTGAGGGATGCGATTGAGAAGCAGCCGCCCTGGTCCGACTTCCCGTTCGTGCTGCTGACGCGGCGAGGCGAGACCCGGCAAGGTTCCCGCTCGATCGAAGAGCTGGTGAACGTCACCATTTTGGAACGGCCGCTGCACCCGGCGTCGCTGATCAGCGCCGCCAGGGCGGCACTTCGGGGCCGGCTACGTCAGCGTCTCGCGGCAAAACACCTTGCTGACCTCGAACAAGCGCAGAACGAGCTGCGCGAACTCGCCGACACGCTCGAAACCAAGGTTGCGGATCGAACCCGCGACCTGGCGGCAGCCAACGACCGGCTCACGGCTGAAATCGCGGAGCGAGAGCGCGCCGAGGCACGCCTCCTCCAGGCGCAAAAGATGGAGGCGATCGGCCAGCTTACTGGCGGCATTGCCCATGATTTCAACAATCTGCTGACAGCGGTGGTGGGATCGATCGATCTCCTGCTCAGGCATACCGAGGATCCCAAGCTTCGCAGGCTCGCCGGCAATGCACTCCAGGCAGCCGAGCGCGGCGCCCAGCTGACTACACAGCTCCTGGCCTTCTCGCGCCGACAGCGCCTGTCGCCCATACCGGTGCAGCCCAACGATATCGTCTCCGGCATGGGGGATCTTCTCGACCGGACGATCGGCCGGCATGTTCGTGTCGAAACGCGGCTTGATCCTGGTCTCTGGCAAGCGCTTGCCGATCCGACGCAGCTCGAAGTGATGATCCTGAACCTCGCGATCAACGCACGCGATGCGATGCCGTCGGGGGGGCGGCTGACCATCGAAACCAAAAATGTCGAAAGGGTCCCCCCCAAGCTTTCGAGCGACCTTGCCGCCGGGGAATATGTGGCGATTGCCGTGTCGGATACGGGCACGGGGATGGCTCCTGCCGTGCTCGCCCGCGCGTTTGAGCCTTTCTTCACGACCAAGGAGCAGGGCAAGGGGACCGGCCTCGGCCTGGCGCAGCTCTACGGCTTTGCAAAGCAATCGGGCGGGACTGCGCGGATCGAAAGCCGCGAGGGGGAGGGAACCACCGTCACCATCTACCTGCCGAGGACGGAAGCGGCCTGCCCGTCGGCCGAGATTCCCGTGCTGGAGACGAAAGCCGCGGAACGCGTACGGATCCTCATCGTCGACGACGATGACGATGTTCGCAACATCGCCGCCGCGCTCGTCGAGGAGATCGGCTACGACGTCGAGACAGCGGAGAGCGGCGAGGCGGCGCTGCGGCTTGTCGGCGCCGATCGCTTTGCCGTGGTGATTACCGACGTCGCGATGCCGGGAATGACGGGCCTCGATCTTGCCCGCCAGATCCGATCCGAAATCCCAGATCTGCCGATCATCTTCGCCAGCGGCTATGCGGACGTGCAGACGTTCGGCGAGGAGCTGCTCCAAGAGGATCTCCTCAAGAAGCCGTACCGAATCGCGGAGCTCGCCGCTCGGATCAGTGCGGCGCTCGCGGAACGTGCGAGCGGCGGCAACGTCGTTCCGCTCCGCCGCTAGACGCTGCCGTCTGGGGCGATTCGCTCCTCCCCCGCCAGGCCGTCTGACTGTGGCTCTAGAAGAAACTTCCAACCTTGCCTGAAGGATCGGAAGAAGCTGCTGCGTCTGCGCTTCCGCCCGCAGCGATCGTGCAAAGCGGGTTTGCGCCGATTTGCCGCATTGCAGCACGTCCCCATTTCTCTACCTTCTGCGCCTCAAGTCACTTGAAACAGGAACCATCAGATGCGGAAAGTTTCAGCCATTCTTGTTGCCCTCGGCGTTGCCGGCTTGAGCGCCTGCGGCGGCTCTGAGAGCGGCGGGGCGAACAACAGCGTGGAGGAGGTGAACGTGGCCTCCGACGATCTCACGGTTTCCGACAATCTCGGTGCTGCCGAGAGCCTCGCCAATCAGGCGAATGCTCTCGAGGGCGACGCCGGCAACCTGGCGAACGGTGTTGATGCGAACCTCGTCGACACTGGGAATGCAGCCGGAAATGCCCTCGGCAACGCCGCCGGGAACAGCCAGTAAACGATCCAGACCCACCCAGCTGAAATTCCCTAGCTTGAAGCGGTCCCCTCGGGCCCTTGCTCCGTCAGGAGCGAGGGCTCTTTTTCGTTCGAATCGTTCCGCTTCCGCCTCAACCGATCAGGCCCTAGGCGTTCCAGCGTCAGCGGATAAGCGGTGGTGCTCTTCACGCGCTCCATGGCGAAGCGGGAGGTCACATTCTTGAGTGGAACGGCCGCGATCAGGCGCCGGTAGATGTCGTCATATTGCGCCATGCTCGCAACCGCGATCCGAAGCAGGTAATCCACGTCGCCAGCCATCCGGTGCACCTCCATCACCTCGGGCATGCCGTCCAACGCTTCGGCGAAGCGGGCCAGCCACTCGGGCGAATGATCGCCGGCCTCGATCTCGACGAAGATGGTCAGTCCCATTCCCACGGACTCGGGATCGAGCAGCGCCACCCTCCGCTGGATCACGCCGGCGGCTTCGAGGCGTTGGATGCGGCGCCAGCAGGGCGTTTGCGACAGGTTCACGCGGGCGGCGATCTCGGCCACCGGAAGTGATGCATCCTCCTGCAGGATCTTCAGGATCTTGAGGTCGGTCTGGTCCATGCTAATTCCGTCACGTTGAAAGATTCTTCCATTCTTTCGCGAGTGGTTCCGGCAAAGGCAAGCGCGGCTCGCCTAACTTTGCAGCACGCCGACCCTGCTGCATAAGGC
>JALYGI010000532.1 GCA_030777185.1 Pseudomonadota bacterium | reverse complement strand
GTTCACGCTACCCGGTGAAACCACCACGGTGACGATGGCTTGGATCTCACCATGCCGCGCCGGACGGAAGGCTCTAGAGCACTTTCATGATGGGCGGAATCGCTGGGATTCCCATCGAGCTGATCGTGTGATTCATGGGCGGCCGTCACGGGAGGCGGCGATGGGATGGCGGTCGGGTCAGAGCTATTCGCAGGATTTGCGGGATCGGGTGATCGGGGCGATCGACGGCGGGATGGCTGTCCGGCAAGCGTCAGCGACTTTCGGCGTGAGCATCGCTTACATTTACAAGGCGCTGATCAGGCGGCGGCTGACGGGGGACAGCGGTCCCAACCCGAACCGGGGTCACCGGGCACGCAAGCTCAGGCCGGACCAGGAGATGGCGCTGGCGTCGCGCATCCGGTCGCGACCTGGTATCACGCTCGCACAGGCCCAAGCCTGGCTTCTGGCCGAACACGGCGTGTCGCTCAGCATCGGCGCGACCTGGAACGCGGCGCGGCGCCTCGGCTTGTCGTTCAAAAAAAGCCCTGCGCGCGGCCGAGCAAGACAGGCCCGACGTCGCGGCCCGCCGCGAGCTGTGGAGGGCGGCCCAGCCCTTCATCGATCCGCATAGCCTCGTCTTCCTCGACGAAACAGGCGTCAACACCAAGATGGCGCGCCTTTATGGCTGGTCGTCGGTCGGCGAGCGTTGTCGGGACAGCGTGCCCTTCGGTCACTGGAAGACCATGACCTTCGTCGCCGGGCTGCGCCTCTCGGGGCTGACCGCGCCCTGGGTGCTCGACGGGCCCATGGATGGCGAAGCCTTCCGGGTCTACGTCCGGGACGTGCTCGCCCCGACCCTCCGGCGCGGCGATGTCGTCGTGCTCGACAACCTCCCAGCCCACAAGGTCGCCGGCATCCGCGAGGCCATCACCGCACGCCGCGCCCAAATCTTCTACCTGCCGCCCTACAGCCCCGACATGAACCCGATCGAGCTCGCCTTCTCCAAGCTCAAAGCGCTTCTGCGGCAGCAACCAGCGCGCACCGTCGACGCCCTTGTCCAGCGCATCGGCCACATCCTCGACCGCTTCATCCCCGCCGAATGCGCCAACTTCTTCCACGCAGCCGGATATCAACGCTCAACCTGAAAACGCTCTAACCCGCAAAACTGCGGTTCAGGTTGCGGCGCAACTGTCCGGGTAGAGGTCGGCGATGTTGATTTCGAAGCCGGGCGGGTCGAAGCGGATCGCGCCCTCGCTGGCGAAGCGGGTCGCAAGGACGGGCCCGCTGCCTCGAGCATGGTGGATGACGAGCCTCTGCCCCGGATCGACGATGAGGTAATGCTCGACGGTCGGAATTCTGAAATACCCCGCCAGCTTCGCCGACGCATCGATATGCCTGGTCGTAGGCGAGAGCACCTCCACGACGAGCACGGGATAGGGAACTTCAACGGCGGCATCAGGGAGCTCCTCGCCGCAATAGACGAGCGCGTCGGGCTCATGCGCCGTATCGCGATCCACGCGAACCGTCATTCCGTCCGGCAGCATGTGGCAGGGGAGGCGCGCCCTCCGAATTGCCGCGGCAAGCGCCTGTTGCGTGGCGAATTTAACCTTCGCGTGGCCCGCCCGCTCCGGAGCCATCGCGTAGACCGTCCCGGCATACAATTCGTAACGGCCGGGTCGGCCCTCCGCCCAGGCAAGGAATTCGTCGACCGACATCTTGTGTTGCGGTAGCGCCGGCATTCCGCGCGTCATACCACCGCCGCGCGGCCCATCTCAATGCCAGGACGCTTAGCCTGCCCTGGTCGAACTGCGGTTCGGGCGGGCTCAGCCCACCAGCTCGCAGGTGTCGCGGAAGCTGATCGCCGGGTAGCGCCTTGCGATGTTGTCGAGTTCCCAGCTGTTCCGCGCCAGGAATACAAGTCGCCCATCGCGGTCCTCGGCGAGGGCGGAGCGGTTCTCCTCCTTGAAGCTGTCCAACGCCGCCGGGCCGTCCTTCGAGCTCGCCCAGCGGGCCGTCTGGAACGGCACCGGTTCCAACTCGATCGGCGCGCCATACTCGCCGGCAATCCGGGATTTCAGCACGTCGAGCTGAAGCACGCCGACCACGCCGACGATCCAGTGCCCGCCCGACAAGGGCCGGAACACCTGCACCAGCCCCTCCTCGGCGAGGTCCTGCAGGGCCTGACGGACCTGCTTCACC
>JALYGI010000531.1 GCA_030777185.1 Pseudomonadota bacterium | reverse complement strand
CGCCGAAACATGGGCAGGATGACGAACAGGAGAATGAAGCCCCAGAAGAGGAGCGGGAAGATGGAGCCGCCGCCTGTCGATGGCTGCTGCGCTTGCTGGCGTTGCTCGGAAGCCTGCAGCACCCGCTGCTCGGCCAGTTCCGGCGGCGCCTGAAGCTGCTCGACAATCGCGTCCGCGCCTGCGTTGATGCCGCCGGGATAATCGCCTGCCTTGAAGCGGGGCAGGATCTGGTTCTGGATGATAAGGCTGGACAGAGCGTCCGTCAGGATCGGCTCCAGCCCGTAACCGACCTCGATCCGCACCTTGCGCTCATTGGGAGCCACAAGGAGGATCGCGCCGTTATTCGCCTTCGCCTGGCCCAGCCCCCAGGCGCGGCCCAATTTGTAGCCGAACTCCTCGATCGGATAGCCCTGGAGGTCCGGCACGGTCGCGACCACCAGCTGGCGCGAGCTCGCCTGCTCGAGCGCCGCCAGCCGCTGCGTCAAGCTCGCTTCATCGGCGGGGCCGAGGAGATTGGCGTTGTCGACCACCCTACCGGTGAGCTGGGGGAAGGTCTGAGCGCCGGCAGGGCTCGCCAGAAGCAGGAACAGCAGGCCTGCGAGCACCGTCCAGATCCGTTCGGGCTGATGGCTTGGCCGCCATGCCCCCGGCATGGCTGCGGATGTCCGGGGGATGAGCCGGCCGCCGCGCCTCCCAGGCGCGGCTGCGACCTTCGGGGAAGGTCGCACCTGCTCATCCGCACCAAGCCATTGTCGAAGCCCTGCCCTTCCCTCCTGTGAAGAAAGACAGCCCTTCGGGGGACCCCATGAAAGTAGTACTTTCATGGGAACCCTCACAGGCTCAGGGCGAACGCTGGCGTGAGCACCTGGATCTACGATCGATTGCCGAAATCGACCTTCGGCGCCTGCTCCGCGCCCGGCGTGGTGGCCTGGAAGGGGACCATCGGCTCGGCGCCATAGAAGATTTTGGCTCCGATCACGTCCGGAAAGGTGCGGATGCGGGTATTATAGCGGCGCACCGCCTCGTTATAATCCTGCCGGGCAATGGTGATGCGGTTCTCGGTTCCTTCGAGCTGGGACTGGAGCGTCAGGAAATTTTGATTGGTCTTGAGGTCCGGATAAGCCTCCTGCAGCCGCTGCAGCGGGATGATCGCGCTGGTAAGCCGCGCCTGCGCCTCGCTGAAACGCGCCATCGCCTCGGGATCGCGCAACTGTTCGGGGCTCACTTGGATGCGAGTGGCATTGGCGCGCGCTTCGGTCACCTCGCGGAGCACGTTGCGCTCCTGGGCGGCGGCGCCCCGGACGCTCTCGACCAGGTTCGGGATAAGGTCGGCGCGGCGCTGATACTGGTTCTGGACGTCGGCCCAGCGCGCCTTGGCCTCTTCCTCGGCGGTCGGGATCGAGTTGATCCCGCAGGCGGTGAGCGAAACCGCAGCGACCGGGGCGAGCAATGCGGCTTTGAGGCGAGTGCGGTCCATTCATGCCCTCCTGTATATCGCGGCACGAGGTAGGGACTTCGATCCGCCTCCGCAACGGCATCCGCGCCGCGGTCACTTTAAATTCATCGCCGAACGACTATATGAGAGCTGCCGGGTTTTCCCGGCTATGGCGATAAAGAGCGGCGTAGACTAGGCGCAGCGGACCCGGGGGCGGTACCCGGCGGCTCCACCATTTAAGCCGATCGACCAGCACCATGAAGGTGTCGGTCGAGCGGCTCAGCTGATGGGGCCGAACTAGGATCGACGTGTGTTGAAAGGCGCTGTTTTTCGCTCGGAATGGGACCACCGCAACGGCCCATACACAAGTGCCAACGATAACGAAGCACTCGCGATTGCTGCGTAACCCGAACCTCACGGTTTAGGTTACATCAGACAAAAGCACGGTAGGGACCGCACCGGGTAACAGAAGCGGAAACCAGCGGCACGGGGGGCGCCGGGCAACAGAAGCCCCCCACTTCCTCGTCTGTCCCACTGCAATGCTCGTTCCGCAGGCGGCACATCTTGCCGAGGCAGCCTGCGCGCTCTAAGCAGCCTCGCCCGCTAAACTGGGTTAAGCGCGACAAAAGGGGATTCCATCACATGAAGCTCATCATCAAGGCCGCCGCTTTCTCCGGCTTCCTCACGCTCGCGGCTTGCGGCGGCAACGAGGCCGGCGACAACATCCAGGCCGCCGCGGACAACCAGGCCGAGGCTCTGGAGAGTGAGGCCGCGAACCTTTCGGAGCAGGCTGACAACATGGCCGGCAACGCCGCCGACAGCCTCGAAAACCAGGCTGCCGCCCTGGAGAATCAGGCATCCAACGTCCAAGAGGCGGGCGAAAATGCCGCCGCCAACGCCGAGGACGCCGCTGCCAACAAGCAGTAAACCTCACGCACCAACAAAAGAGGGCTGCCGGCCAATAGGTGCCGGCAGCCCTTTTCTTTTGCCCCGCGGCTCCGCCCCTCTGGGCGGCCGGCGGACCCTAGCTTGATCGACCGGCGATTTCCGTTTCGAGCTCGGCCACAAGGGGCTCGATCAACTGCCGATCCCCTGTTCCGGACGCAAGCTCGGCTCGGGCGTGATGGAGCAGATCATCCCAATATTTCAGAGTGTCGGCGTGGACCGGCTGCCCGCGCAACCGACGCGCGCTCCGAACGGCCGCCGCCAGGTTTTCCCGGATGCTGCCGTGCAGCTTCATGCCGCCGCCAGTGCAACCTGGCCCCTCATCAGAAGCTCATGCCTCCCATACCGCCCATGCCGGATGCCGTGGCCGACTGGGCTGATCCGGTATCCGGCAACTCGGCGATCGCAGCTTCCGTGGTGATGATGAGGCCAGCCACCGATGCAGCATCCTGCAGGGCCGACCGCACCACCTTCGTGGGATCAATGACGCCCGCCTGAACAAGATCCTCATAGGTTTCGGATTGTGCATTGAATCCGACGTTCTGATCGTCGCCCTGGATCAGCTTGCCGGCGACGACCGCACCGTCATGCCCGGCATTTTCCGCGATCTGGCGCAGCGGCGCCTGAAGCGCCCTTCGCACGATATCGATACCCCGGCTCTGGTCGGCATTGATGCCCTTCACATCGTCCAGCGCCTTTGATGCATAAAGGAGAGCGGTGCCGCCGCCGGCGACGATCCCTTCCTCAACCGCCGCGCGCGTCGCGTGGAGCGCGTCGTCGACCCGGTCCTTGCGCTCCTTCACTTCCACCTCGGAGGAGCCGCCGACCTTGATCACGGCCACGCCGCCGGAAAGCTTGGCGAGGCGTTCCTGAAGCTTCTCCATGTCATATTCGCTGTCGGAGCGCTCGATCTGCCCGCGTATGGCATCGGCACGGGCCTTGATTGCGTCGGCGGCGCCCGCCCCGTCCACGATGGTGGTCGTGTCCTTGTCGATCGTGACCCGCTTCGCCGAGCCCAGCATGTCGAGCGTCGCATTCTCGAGCTTGATGCCGAGATCGTCCGAGATCATCTGCCCATCGATGATGACGCCGATATCCTCGAGCATGGCCTTGCGGCGGTCGCCGAAGCCCGGCGCCTTCACGGCTGCGACCTTGAGGCCGCCCCGGAGCTTGTTCACCACCAAGGTGGCAAGAGCCTCTCCCTCGATGTCTTCGGCAATGATGAGCAGCGGCCGTCCGGTTTGAACAATGGCTTCAAGCACCGGCAGCACCGACTGCAGGTTGGACAGCTTCTTCTCGAGCAGAAGGATGTAAGGATCGGCGAGCTCGACCTTCATCGTTTCGGCATTGGTGATGAAGTAGGGGGAAAGGTATCCGCGGTCGAACTGCATTCCCTCCACCACGTCGAGCTCGAATTCGATGCCGCTGGCCTCCTCGACGGTGATCACACCTTCCTTGCCCACTTTCTCCATGGCCTCGGCAATCTTGCGGCCGACCACCTCGTCGCCGTTGGATGATATGATGCCGACCTGGGCAATCTCCTCATTGTTGGAGACCGGCCTCGAGCGCGCCTTCAGATCTTCGACAACATGAGTGACGGCCAGATCGATGCCGCGCTTGAGGTCCATCGGCCCGGCCCCGGCCGCGACGGATTTCATGCCTTCGCGCACCATCGCCTGAGCAAGCACCGTGGCTGTGGTCGTGCCGTCGCCCGCATGATCATGGGTTCTCGATGCGACCGTGCGAAGCAGCTGCGCACCCATATTCTCGAACTTGTCGGTGAGGTCGATTTCCTTAGCGACCGTCACGCCGTCTTTGGTGATGCGCGGGGCGCCGTAGCTCTTGCCGAGCAGGACGTTCCTGCCTTTCGGGCCCAACGTCACTCGCACGGCATTGGCGAGAATATCGACGCCGCGGGTAATTCCTTCGCGGGCATCGCGCGAAAATCTGACTTCTTTGGCTGACATGGT
>JALYGI010000530.1 GCA_030777185.1 Pseudomonadota bacterium | reverse complement strand
CCGGCCGTCATCTGGCCGTACATCATCAGGCCCTTCCGATCGAGCTCGTTGAAATGGTCCCAATTCGCCCATTTCGGCACCAGGTTCGAATTGGCGATCAGCACGCGCGGTGCGTCTTCATGCGTGCGGAAGACGCCGACCGGCTTGCCGGACTGAACGAGCAAGGTCTCGTCCGCATCGAGCCGCTGCAGCGTCTCGACGATCCTGTCGAAGCTCTCCCAGTCCCGCGCCGCGCGGCCGATGCCGCCGTAAACGACCAGCTCCTCGGGTGCTTCGGCAACGCGGGGATCGAGATTGTTCATCAGCATCCGCATCGCCGCTTCGGTGGCCCAGCTCCTCGCCGTGATCTCCGGCCCGGTCGGCGCCGCGATGTGGCGGCTGTTGTCGCGTCGCGAAAGCAATCCAATCTCCTTCACGCGTCCCGCCCCGCGACGATCCGGCGCTCGGGCCCGGGATGGCCTATCCAGTAGCAGAGTTCGGCCGGGCGGCTGATACGCCAGATGCAAAGGTCGGCCGCCTTGCCGGCGCTTATCGTGCCGATCTCATCCTGCCAGCCAAGCGCCCGCGCCGCTTCGCGCGTCATCCCCGCCAGTGCTTCCTCCGGCGTGAGACGGAACAGGGTGCAGGCCATGTTGAGCATCAAAGTCGGCGACAGGACGGGAGAGGTGCCGGGATTGCAATCGGTCGCCACCGCCATCGGCACCCGGTGCTTGCGGAGGAGCTCCACCGGGGGCTTCCTTGTTTCCGACAGCGCATAGAATGCGCCGGGCAGCAGCACCGCCACCATCCCCGCTTTGGCCATAGCCTCGATCCCCGCTTCGTCGGCATGTTCGAGATGATCGGCGGAAAGCGCGCCGAACTCGGCCGCCAGAGCGGCGCCGTGAAGGTTGCTGAGCTGCTCGGCGTGGAGCTTGACGCGAAGGCCGTGCCGGCCCGCGGCTTCGAACAGCGCCCGGACTTCCTCGACGGTAAAGCCGATGCCCTCCGCGAAGGCGTCGACGGCCTGCGCCAGACCGGCCTCCGCAGCGGCCGGAAGCATCTCGTCGATCGCCAGCCTGACGAACTCCGCGCGTCTGCCCTGATATTCCGGGGGAAGAGCGTGGAGGGCGAGGAGGGTGGTGGCTATTCGAACCGTTTCGCTGTCGCCGAGCGATCGTGCCGCGCGAAGCATGTCGAGCTCGGCTTGCGTCTCGAGGCCATAGCCCGACTTGATCTCCAGCGTGGTCACGCCGCCCCGCATCAATGCGTGCAGGCGCGGCCGCGCCGTCTCGACAAGTCCCTCCACGGAGGCTTCGCGGGTGGCTGCCACGGTCGAGACGATCCCACCGCCGCCCCGCGCGATTTCCTCGTAGCTCGCGCCTTTCAGGCGCTGCTCGAACTCGGCCGTCCTGTTGCCGCCGAAAACGAGGTGGGTGTGGCAATCGACCAGGCCCGGCGTGACCCAGGCTCCGCCGAGCGGCTCGACCCTGCGCGCGCGGTTCCCGGCCAGCTCGACCCGCCGTCCGACCCGCAGGATGCGGCCGTCCTGGATCGCGATCGCGCCATCCTCGATTGCCCCGAACGAACCCTCCATGTCCGGATCCATGGTGGCGACGTTGCAGTCGGTGAGGAGGCGATCCCACATGGGTCGCCTTATTGGCGGAAGCGGGTGTAAGGGTCAAAGCCATGACGCAGCAATCGCGCTGGCCGCGCATCACCGATCTCATCACCACGGAAGGCAGAGCGGAAATCGCCCTGATCGGTGCTCAGATGGAGGCAAAGTCCGTCACCCCGGGGAGCTATCATCTCGCACCCGAGGTCATCCGCAATGCACTTCGCCGATTCAGCACCTACGATGTGGAAACCGATCGCGAGCTCGATCTGGTCATTCGGGACTGGGGAGACGTTCCCGTCCAAGGCGTCGCGCCGTAGGAGGGCTTCGCGCCGATCCGGGACGCCGTCTTTCGGTGCACTTCAACGAGCGGTTTGACGCTCCTGCTCGGCGGGCATAATGCGGTGACGCGACCGGCCGCGCATGGGCTTGGCGTTCCGCTTGGCCGGCTCGGCCTCATCACGCTCGATGCCCATTTCGACCTGCGCGACACGGACGAGGGTCTGATGAACGGCAACCCGATCCGCGCCCTGCTCGAAGACGGTCTCCCGGGACGAAACATCTGCCAGATCGGCCTTGCGCCCTTTGCCAACACCGCGCGCATGCACCGGACCGCCGCCGAGGAGGGGATCGGCGTCCATACCATCCGCGATTGCCGTGAACGCGGCATCGTTCCGATCCTGGAGGAGGCGCTGAGCGCGATCGGCCACACGG
>JALYGI010000529.1 GCA_030777185.1 Pseudomonadota bacterium | reverse complement strand
CTGATCACGTCTGTCGCAGCGCCGCGCCGCCTCGCCAGGATCAGCGCGAGCCAACTCACCGGGAACAAAGCCAATGGAAAATGCACGGCGAAGGGGTGCGTCCGGCCCAGCCAGTCCAGAAGCCGCCAGTGGACGGGAAGGGCGGCTTCTGCTTCCATCTTGGCGAGATCCTCCTTTACCGCTTCATGCACCGCCGGGGACATGGGATGAGCCACGGCTGCATCGGCGGGCGATCGAGCGGCTTCTTCCTTGGCTTTTGCTGCTGCCGCCGCCTCGGCCATCTTCTTCTGATGGTCCTTGTGCGCGGCCGCGGGAGCGAAGGCGCTGGCTGCGAGCAGCAGCGCGAGGATGAGACGGATCAAAACCAAGTTCGGAGGCCCACAAGTAAGCTCCAGCCGCCGGCTTCTTCGCCGGCCGTGCGACGGAAATCGGCAGTGTCGCCGAAAGCCCGCTCATACTCGATCCCGACATAAGGCGCGAATTCGGGGCGGACTTCGTAGCGGAGCCGCGCCCCAAGCTCCGCAGTAGAGAGCCCCGAGCCGACCCCGATCTCCGGCACGTCCTTGAGCGCGAGATCGAACTCGACCCGGGGCTGGAGGATGAACTTCTGCGTCAGGCGAAGGTCGTATTCAGCTTCCGCCCGCATTGAGACGTCGCCCTTGTCGGAGACGAAAGCCGCCACGTCGACCTCGAACCAGTAAGGAGCGAGGCCCTGAACGCCGAGCACGAAGTGCGTGCGTTCCGGGTCCGGACGAAGATCGTGGCGGATGCCGGCCTGCAGATCGAACCAGGGGTCGATGGCGTGGCTCCACAGCGCCTGCACTTCGGCTTCTTCCACCGCCTCCCCAAACGCACCTTCGCCTTCCGTCTTCAGCCACAGCTTGTCGATGTCGCCGCCGATCCATCCTTGAGCATCCCAGCGATAGCCGTCGCGGCCGTTTCGGATTCGCGCCTCCAGCTGGTCGACGAGGAGCTTGTAGGTCGTCATGCCGCCATGCTCCTTGCGCATCTCCTCACGGGCCGGGGCCATTTGCGCGGGTCCGAAGACACTATCCGCCGCATGCTCGGGACCGCTGAAAGCGCTGGCGGGTGGCGGCGCCACCGGCGGTGCGGGTGCGTCCCCCATTGGCATCTGATGACCGGCATGGGGGTCGGCCTGCTGGGCGGGGGCGGTGCGCATATCATGCCCTGCATGCGGATCCGCCTGCTGCACGTCCTGTCCGGAAGAGGCCCCGCCTTGCGGCACCATGTGTCCTGCATGCGGATCGGCCACGGGTTGGGAGGGAGTCACCGGCCTCATGTCGTGTCCCGCATGCGGGTCCCTGGCCGCAGCGGCGGGCTTCGGAGCAGCCTTCGCAGCCGGCTTCCTCACCGGCTTGGCCGCAGCGTTCTTAGCGGCGGCTTTGGGTCTGGTCTTGGCCGCGGGACGCGCTGCGGCCTTGGCTCTTGCAGCCGGCTTCTTCGCTGCCGGCTTCGGCGTGGCGGCAGGCGCCTTCGGCTTCGGCTTCGGCTTCGCCTTGGGCATCGGCATGGAATGGCCCGGCATATGGTGGCCGTGATGCTGTGCGAGCGCCGGCGTCGCAAGCGCCGTCGCCATGAGCGCGATCAAGAGGCGCTTCATGCCGCTTCTCGTTCAAGCGGCCGAACCTTCACGATCCGCATCATGCCGGCATGCATGTGGTAGAGGAGGTGGCAGTGGAATGCCCAGTCGCCCGGCGCGTCGGCGGTCATGTCGAAGCTTACCTTGCCGCCCGGCAGCACCATCACGGTGTGCTTCACGGGGTGACTGCCGGAATGGCCGTTCACGACCTCGAAGAAGTGGCCGTGAATGTGCATCGGGTGGGTCATCATCGTGTCGTTGACCATGGTCACCCGCACCCGTTCATTGAGCTCGAAGCGGATCGGCTCCGGATTCTCGCTGAGCTTCTGGCCGTCGATCGACCACATGAAGCGTTCCATATTGCCGGTGAGGTGGATCTCGATCGCCCGCGTCGGCGCCCGCTTGTCGGGGTTTGGCGTCAATGAGACGAGGTCGCGATAGGTGAGCACCTTGTGACCGACATCCTCAAGGCCGATCCCTGGCTCGCCGGTGCGGTCGACCGGATTGGGCGCGATCATGTCGACACCGACACCAACCGGAAACGTCACCTTGGATCTGTCGCGCATGTCCATGTCCGAATGATCCATGGCAGGCGCAGCTGCCTCGGAAGCGGAGCCGTGTCCCATTGCTGCGTGATCCATGCCGCTATGGCCCATCGCTCCGTGGTTCATCGCGCCATGGTTCATCCCTCCATGGTCCATTCCGGCCATGCCCATGTCCTCCATGCCAAGCGTCGGTCGCTTGCGGAGCGGCGGGACGGGCGCGGTCATGCCCATACGCGGCGCGAGCGTTGCTCGGCCCATCCCGGAGCGGTCGATCGTCTCCGCGACGAAGGTGAAGGCGCGATCCTCGTTGGGCTGGACTATGACGTCGTACGTCTCTGCGTTACCGATCTGGAATTCGTCGACACGCACCGGCCGCACATTCTGGCCATCCGAAGCCACCACCGTCATCGGCAGGCCCGGGATGCGGACGTTGAAGATGGTCTGCGCGGCGGCGTTGATGATGCGGAGGCGCACGCGCTCGCCGGGACGGAAGAGGCCGGTCCAATT
>JALYGI010000528.1 GCA_030777185.1 Pseudomonadota bacterium | reverse complement strand
AGCTGAACCCATCATGCTCTAGAACCCGCCCGAAACTTCTACTTTCGGGCGCGCTCCCGTGGATGCCCCGTGGCAACCCCGCCTGACAGCCGCGCCACGTGCGGCCAGCGCTCGGCGACCTCCGGGGTATAGCCGAGGTTGAAGACGGTGGGGCTCTTCTCCGGCCGCTCGGGGCGGTCGTAATGGGTGCCGAACAGCTTGTCCCAGAAGAAGGTGGTGATCCCGAAATTGCCGGTCTCGTCATGGAAGTGATGGGCCATGTGGCGGCGCTTCATCTCCGCCAGCCACTTGGATTTCGGCTTGTAGGCGAGGTGCTGGATGCAGTGGCAAAATTCATAGAAGCAGGTGGTGAGGAGACCCGTGGCAAAGGCGACCGCGGCAGCGCCGAGCGCGGCCTCAGGACCCCAGAAGCTGCCGATTGCATAGCCGACTGGGGCCGTCGCGATGGCAATGGTGGGCAGGGTCGTATGAAGCGCGCCGAACAGCACTTCCAGATGGTTCGGATCCTGGTGGTTATCGTAGTGGATGCGCTTCCAGGTGCCGGCGAGGAGCGGCACCTTCCACATCCAGCGGCTGTGCAGCACCCAGCGGTGGAGCACGTACCAGACGAGCGGGTATATGAACGCTGAGGCCGCCACCGTCGCCAGCGTCGCCGCCAGCGGCGCCGGGCGCCAGGCGAAAACGCCGATGGCGACGAGGCTCAACGCAAAATAGGCGATGATCGCCGGATATTGCACATAAGCGACGACCAGCTCTTTCAAGCTCATCTTATCGAGATGATGCTCTCGTCTCCAGAAGGATGGACGCAGGGAATGGGCGATCTTCACGCTTTTGTTCCTCGAATAAGGCAGGCTTGTGCGCGCCCCCACACGCGCGCTGCCACCAATATGTGTTGGCGTTATGAATAAGCAATAAGGCATATTTTGGACCGAAACCTCGATTGGGCTTCAGGCGGGGCGCCTGACCAGCCGCAGCCGGCGGGCGAGCGGGCCCAACGCCTCACGGTCGGAGCCGGCGAGGCCGAAGCGGAGGGCGAACCAGCTCGTCACCGCCCAAAGGATCAGCACCGAGACGAAGCGGGCGGGGCCGCGCGTGAAATGCTCGGCGAGCGCCATCAGCGCGACGCCGGCAAGGGCGATGCCGAGGCTCTGCGTCAGCTTGTAGTCGAAGGGGGAAAGGCGGTCGCTGAGCTGAAGCTCGAGGGTGGCGGCATAAGCGACGATCACGGTCGCGGCGCCGACGGCGATCACCATTCCGATCGCGCCGTAGCGGGGCACGAGCAGGGCCGAGAGCAGAATCCAGGCGGCGATGCCGGCGAGGCTGTTGAGCAGCGGCAGGCCGCGATGGCCGATCATCTCGACCACGGGGGTCGCGGGCCCGACAATCGCTTCGGCAGCGCGGGCGGAGACCAGGATGTAAAGCAGGGGGAGGGCGGCAGCGGCTTCGGGCCGATAGATGCTGAGGATGTCGGCGCCGGCAAAGATGAGCAGGCCGGAAAGGGGCACGACCAGAGCGGTCGAGACGCGGGTGGCGAACAGATAGAGCGGGGCGATGGCCGCCCGATCCGCCTTGGCCTGCGCGGAGGCGAGGGGCGCTAGCACGTAGAGGAAAGCCTGGCGGACGATGAGCGGCACCGTGGATATCTTGCGGGCGATCTCGAACAGGCCGGCCGCGGTCGCGCCGCGAGCGCCGGACAGCATCAGGTTGAGGATGATGGGCGGAGCGTCGATGAGGAGGCGACGGGTGAGGCTCGAGGGAAGGAGGCCGAGGCCGGTTACGACGAGGCTGCGCGGCAAGCCTCGCGCAATGGGTGCGCGGACGAGGAGTTTCAGGCTGTAATAGCGCGACAGAAGGGGGAGGCAGAGGAGCGCGGTCAAGACCAGCGAGCAGAGGTGGGCGGCGACGAGGCCAAGGCTGCGAGCGCCTAGCGCGAAGAAGCCGAGCGCGAATCCGATTCGGGCAATCTGCTCCCAAAAGATGCGCAGGCGGATTTCGGGGCCGAAGGCACGGCGGGCGCGCGCAGCGCCGGTCGCGACCTCGATGAAGGTCCACAAGGGAAGCGCCCAGGCGAACAATGCGACCGC
>JALYGI010000527.1 GCA_030777185.1 Pseudomonadota bacterium | reverse complement strand
CCTATTACCGGCAGGCATTGAAAGTCGCTCCGGATCATAAGGGCGCCACCGAATATTTCGGGGAGTTGATGGTCGAGCGCGGCGACCGCGCCGGCGCTCAGAAGATGCTGGCGAAGCTCGAGCGGATCTGCACCTTCGGCTGCGCGGAGGCCGATGAGTTGCGTCTGTGGATAGAGACCGGCTCCTCCGACGCCTCCTGAGCGCAGGAGCCCTGCTGCTCGTTCTTGCTGGGGCGGCCGACGCGGGGCCCCTGCCGATCAGCGAGGCGCGCTGGCTCCCGGCGGAGCGGCGGCTGGAAGGGCTCTCTACGCAACCCCCGGAATGCTTGCGCATGCCGCCGAACGAGCCGGATCGGCAGGCGGTTGCGATCGGCCGCGCGGCGCTGCGGGCTCCTTTGCTGCTCGGCGGCCAGGCCGCGCGCGCGGGGCTGAGTTGTGCGAGCTGCCACAAGAACGGCCGCGGCAATCCCGATTTCAGCTTTCCCGGCCTCTCGGGCGAGCCCGGCACGGCCGACGTCACCTCCTCGATCATGAGCAGCCACCGGGGCGACGGCACGCATAATCCCAAGCCGATCCCCGACCTTGCAGATCCGCCCCGCCTTGCCGCGCACGACCGGGAGAGTCGGGCTCTGGAGCGTTTCCTTCGCGGACTTATCGTGGAGGAATTCGACGGTCGGGAGCCGACGCCGGCGGTGCTGAACGGGCTCGCTGAATATGTCCGTGCGATTGATCCCGAGGCGTGCCGAGGGAAAGGCGCTGAGCCGATAAGGTTGGAGACCATGTTGTCCGATGGACGCGCGGCAATGGCAGCGGCGGTCCGTGCCCTAGAAGGCCGTGATCGGCCGACGGCACTCTTCCTGGTGGGCGCGGCCCGATCGCAACTCGGGCGGGTGGACGAGCGGTTCCGCCTGCCAGGGCTGGAGCCTAGCCGCGAGCTGCTTCGCCGATCCGATGTGAAGCTGAGAGCGATCGAAGCTGCGATCCGGCGCGGGGCTCCGGACGCTTCAAGGCAGATGCAGGACTGGCAGCGCCGCTGGCCGGAACTAAAACGGCGCCTTCAGCGCCAGGAGGAACGTTCCTTCTTCTCTCGTCGCGTGCTGCGGCGCTATCTGAGGTCCTAAAGTCAAAGACTTCTGAGGCAGATACGCCGAAGGAGCGGCAGCCGGCTAAAAGAAAGCGTCGGCGCTGCTTGAGCGCAAGCTTTGCTTGACGCCTAGCGCCCGCCGGAGGAGCCATTCCCCAGCCGCGCCATCTGGGCCCGGTCGCGGTTGTAGACGTCGCGGCGGAAGGCGATCGTCTGGCCTTCCGGCGCCGCGGTCAGGTAGGTGATGTAGACCGGCACCGGCTCCGGCAGGTTGACGCGCTGCTCGCGCCCGCCGGCTTTCACCGGCAGCGGCTTTCCAAACAGCCATTTTGCCAGCCGCGGTGCGTCCTCGACCCGCACGCAGCCCGAGCTGAAGCGCCTGTCGGGCTTGCGGAACAGCTCCTTTTCCGGCGTGTCGTGGAGATAGATGCCGAGATCGTTGGGGAACATGAACTTCATCTTCCCCATCGCATTGTCACGGCCCGGGATCTGACGGACCGGCAGCTCCTGCCTGCCGGCGGCGACCGCCTTCCAATCGACCGTCTTTGGATTGACGACGCGGGCATTGTCCGACCAGTCGGCCGTGACTTCGTAACCCTTGGTCTTCAAAAAGGAGACTCTTTTTTTTATTTATACGGGGTCCACGGTGATCTTCACCAGGTCCGGCGGGATGTTCCAATAGGGATTGACCATGGCGAAGCGGATTAGGCCCGCCATCATTGGCGTCTGCTCGCTGGATTTGCCGACCACCACCTTCATGCTGTCGCGGACGCGGCCGTTCTCGTACATCAACAGCCGCTGCGATGCTGTATCCACAAGCAGGAAGCGCCGCCCGGGATTGGCGGGCAGCGCCCGCGCCCTTTCGAGGTTCAGCTGAACGAGCCGCTGCTGATCCCAGCTCAACTCAGAGTTGCTCCCCCAGCCATCAACCAGTGCAGCGCGAAGCTGTGCGTAGACCGGATTCATCCACCCGATATTTTCGAGATAGGCGAGCGGGGAGGGCGCTGAAGCCAGTTCCTCGAGCACGGCGCGCCTCGTTGCCGGTTTCGGCGCGACAGCCTGTTCGACATACACCATCTCGGTGGCGCGTGGCTGCCGAACGTCGCGGACATAATCTGCGAAACTGCGGGTCAGCTGCATTTCCGCGCGCGCAAGCGCCTTGGGCGAGGGACGACGCCTCGCATCTTCGACCGCATCCCTCAGTTGGCGCGGCCGGTAGCGGTCGGGATCGAGGCCCTCCGCATCCGAAGTCTCGATAAGGTCAATCAGCCGATCCGCCTCCGGTCCGATCGATCCGCCCTGGATCCAGAGCGGGCGATAGAAGCGGCTCATGTAGAAAGCGCGGGCTTCGCGGTCGCCGCCGCTGGCGGACTTCAACGCCGCCTGTAGCTTGGGCGCGGCCGATTGCGCCTGAGCCGGGGCCGCTGGAAGCACCAGCACCGCGAGGCAGGAAGCGAGAATGAGGCTGTGCGCCGGCCGCTTGAATCGGCCGGCGCTCTGGCTATTGATCGAGTTCACGGTGTCGGCAATCAGCCGCGTTCGCCCGCACGACGGCGGACGGGAGGATAATAGGCCGGCTGAGCAGGGGGAGCGCCCTCATAATATTGCCCCTCGCGCACATAACCGTCCACGCAGCCGTCATTATTCCGGTCGGCCCAGACCGCGCCGGCAAGGCCGCCGACGACAGCCCCTATGGCAGCGCCCTCGAGCACGCCGAGACCGCCGACCGCCGCTCCAAGGCCGGCACCGGCGGCGCCACCGATCGCAGCTCCCGTGGCTGCGCCGCCCAGAGTGGTCGGGCAATTGCGAGCATAGCCACCGGACCGATAGCCGGCCGGCGCACCCTCATAATATTGCCCTTCCCGGACATAGCCGTCGGCATAGCCGTCATTGTTCCTGTCGGCCCAGACCGCACCGGCAAGGCCGCCCACGGCCGCGCCGATGGCGGCGCCTTCGATCACGCCGAGGCCACCCACTACCGCGCCGAGGCCGGTGCCGGCTGCGGCACCGATGGCGGCTCCGGTTGCGGCACCGCGAAGAGTCTCGTCATTATTGCCGTAGCTGGTGCATGCGCCGAGCGAGACCGAGCCTGCCATGAGGATGGCGATGATTGGCTTTTTCATGAGCTTCTCCCTGGGAAACGCGGCGCCAGGGTAACAATCACCCGGCTACACTCCGTCCTTCGACAACGCTGGACAGGCCGCTGCTTCGCAACCCGCTCAACGATATTCGAGTATGAACGTTCCGAATAGGACGCGGCCGCTGAAGTGCGGGCCCTGCCCCAAAACGGGACGGCAAGAGCGGCAGGGCGATACCCTCCGGGGATGTGGCGCTCGCCGGGCCCAGGCGCCGGGGAAAGGAAGCGCCTCCGCGTCGTTGTAGCGCTGAACCAGAAAAGGAGACACGACAATGCGCAGCAACAGCGGCGGCGGCAAGAGCAGCAACAACAGCGGCAACCCGACCTTGGAGGAGCATCAGGCCGAAAAGGGCGTCAGCGGCAACGCGATCCGCGGCGAGAAGAAGGCCAAAGGTTCCGATCGCAAGCGCTCGGATGCGCGGATCGGTACCTCGACGAGCTGACCAAAGGAGGCGGCAGGCCCCGCCCCGCCGCCTCCTGCACCCGCCGCCAAGCCTCAGCGGCTTGCGGCAAGCGCGATGCTGCCCT
>JALYGI010000526.1 GCA_030777185.1 Pseudomonadota bacterium | reverse complement strand
GGCGAGAACGACCGCGTCTTCCATTATATGGGCGAGGGTGAGGCGATGCGGCATATCGTCATCGCCAATGAGGAAGCGGTCATCTCCCCGCCCTGGTCGATCCACATGGGTTCCGGCACCAAGGCTTATGCCTTCATCTGGGCCATGGCCGGCGAGAACCAGGATTATACCGACATGAACGTCCTCGATATCTGCCAGCTGCAATGATGCCGATATTCGATCTTGGCGGCCGGGTCGCTGTCGTCACCGGCGCCAACACCGGCATCGGCCAGGGCATCGCCGTCGCCTTGGCCGAAGCCGGCGCCGACGTGGCACTGGTCGGCCGTTCGAGTGCCGACCAGACCGCGGAGCTGGTTCGCGGCGCCGGTCGTCGCGCCATTCTGGTCCAGGCGGATCTCTCCTCGATCGCTCCCGTCCAAGGAATCGTCGATCAGACGCTCGCGGGGCTTGGCGGGCTCAACATCCTCGTCAACAATGCCGGTATCATCCGCCGCGCCGACGCCGTCGATTTCAGCGAGGAGGATTGGGACGCGGTGATCGACACCAACTTGAAGTCGGTCTTCTTCCTCTGCCAGGCCGCCGGGCGGCACATGATTGCACAGGGCGGGGGAAAGATCATCAACATCGCCTCAATGCTGAGCTTTCAAGGCGGCATCCGCGTGCCGAGCTACACTGCCTCCAAATCCGGCGTGGCGGGGCTCACGAAGCTGCTCGCGAATGAGTGGGCGGCAAAGGGCGTCAACGTCAATGCGATCGCGCCCGGCTACATCGCCACCAACAATACGGCGGCGCTGCAGGCGGACGAAAGCCGCAATCGGCAGATCATGGAGCGCATCCCGGCCGCGCGCTGGGGGGAACCTTCGGATCTCGGCGGCGCGGCTGTGTTTCTGGCATCGGCCGCCTCGGACTATGTCAGCGGTCACATTCTGGCCGTGGACGGGGGCTGGCTGGCGCGGTGACGGGCCGGGTCGCCTGCTTTGGCGAGCTGCTGCTCCGGCTGACGGCGCCCGGCCGCGAATTGCTGCTCCAGCGGCCGCATCTCGATGTGCACATCGGCGGCGCTGAAGCCAATGTCGCGGTGGGGCTCGCATCGCTGGGCCACCCGACGACGATGCTCAGCGTGGTCCCGGGCAACGCGCTCGGGCAAGCTGCGATTGGCTATCTGCGGCGCCACGGCGTCGATGCCTCGAAGGTCGCGATGGCGCCCGGGCGCATGGGTCTCTATTTTCTCGCTCAGGGCGCGGGGCTGCGTGCGTCGGAGATCGTCTATGACCGCGAGGGGAGCAGCTTCGCCCGCTCAGAGAGTCGCGATTTCGATTGGGACCGCCTGCTCGAGGGCGTCGATCTCCTCCACCTGTCGGGTATCACGCCGGCGCTGGGGCCGCAATCCGCCGAGGCTGCGGTGGCGGCCGCCGAAGCCGCCGAGCGGCTTGGGGTGCCCATCTCCTTTGACGGCAATTACCGTGCGCAGCTTTGGGAGCGGTGGAATAGCAACCCGCGCGAGATCCTGACTCGGCTCGTCAAAAAAGCCGAGATCATGTTCGGCAACCACCGCGACATCTCGCTGCTGCTCGGCACGAGCTTCAGTGGAGAAGGGGAGGACCGCCGCCGCGAAGCCTCCGAGGCGGCATTCGCGGCATTTCCCAAACTGAAGCTGATCGCCTCCACTGCAAGGCACATCGACGATGCCGATCGGCACCGCATCTCGGCGCGGATCGATGCGCGGGATGCCGAGGCGCAGGCCGATGAGGTGGTCGTTGCCGGCATCATCGACCGGATCGGGGCAGGGGATGCTTTCGCGGCCGGCATCCTTCACGGTCTTCGAACCGGAAGAGACCTTGACTGGACGGTCCGCTCGGGTCTCGCCGTGACCGCGCTCAAGCACAGCCTGCCAGGCGATGCGAGCCTGTTCGGCCCCCGCGATATCGATGCTTTCATGTCGGGAGAGCTCGACGTCAGGAGATAAGATGGAGCGCCGCACCTTTCTTGCAGCCGCAGCTTCATTCGGCGCTGCCGCCGCGGCTCCTGTGATGGCCGCGCCGAAGCCTCCGGTCGTCCGGACCACTCTTGGCCCGATCCGGGGCACGAGCGAGGCTGGGCTGAATGTCTTCCGCGGGATACGCTACGGGATCGCCGAGCGCTTCCAGGCGCCGCGTCCGCCGCGTCCCAGCCGGGAAACCATCGACGCCGTGCGCTACGGTCCATCGTCGCCGCAGCGCGGCGAGCGCTACAAGCCGCAGAGCGAGGACTGCCTGTACCTCAACATCTGGACTCCCGAAGCCTCGCCGGCACGCGAGCGGCCGGTGATGGTCTATATTCACGGGGGCGCCTATTCGTCGGGGAGCGTCGTCGATCCGCTCAACGACGGCCGCCATCTCGCGGCGGGCGGGGACGTGGTCGTGGTGACCGTCAACCATCGCCTCAACGCATTCGGCTACCTTTATCTCGCCCGGCTCGACCCGCGCTTCCCCGACAGCGGCAATGCGGGCCAGGCCGATCTCATCCTCGCTCTTTCCTGGATCAGGGCGAACATCGCGCGGTTCGGCGGAGATCCCGATCGGGTGATGGTGTTCGGCCAGTCCGGC
>JALYGI010000525.1 GCA_030777185.1 Pseudomonadota bacterium | reverse complement strand
TGCTCATCCGTACCTGATCATTCCCGGCCGAAAATTAAGTAGGTGCGCAGTCCCCCGGACTGCGCAGCCATGCCCGGGGGGCATGGCGACCTACTTAATGGTTCCCACTTTTTCGGGAAGTGCTCTAGCCTAACAGCGGCTAGATGGGCAATGAAAGGCCGACAATGACGCGACGGTGGATGACGATGCTTGCTCTCGCCTGGGCCGCGCCCGCGGCGGCGAGCCCGCAAAGCTGGGTAGAGGCAAACCAGCACGCGATCCTCCGCGAATATGTCGACCTGCTCGCCATCCCCAACGTCGCCTCCAACAATGCCGATATCCGGCGCAATGCGGAGCATATCTCGGCGATGATGGCGCGCCGCGGCCTCTCGCCTCGGCTTCTGGAAAGCGAGGACGGAAAGGTGCCGCCGCTCATCTACGGCGAGTGGCGCGTGCCGGGAGCGAAGCGGACGCTGATCCTCTACGCCCATTATGACGGCCAGCCCGTCACGCCCGAACAGTGGAAGGTGACGGAGCCGTTCAAGCCTGTCTTTCTCTCGGGCCGACACGACAAAGGCGGCAAGCCCCTTCCCTTCCCCGCCGCCGGCCAGCGGATCGATCCAGAATGGCGGGTCTACGGCCGCGCCGCTTCCGACGACAAAGCAGGCGTGATGGCGATCCTCGCCGCCGTGGATGCGCTCAAGGCCGAGAAGCGCCGACCGGCCTTTAACCTCAAGATCGTCTTTGAAGGCGAAGAGGAAGCAGGTTCGCCCAATCTCGTTGGGCTCCTCCGCCGCCACAAGGAGACGCTCGCCTCCGACGGCTGGATCATCGTCGACGGCCCCGCCCACCAGACCGGGCCGACGCAATTGACGCTCGGCGTGCGCGGCGACGTCAATGCCGAGCTTATTGTCTACGGCCCGGTCCGCCCGCTCCACAGCGGCCATTATGGCAATTGGGCGCCCAATCCCGGCATGATGCTGTCCGAGCTCCTCGCCTCCATGAAGGACGAAACCGGGCGCGTCACAATCGCCGGCTTCTACGACGATGTCGTGCCGCTGTCGGAAGCGGAGCGCGCCGCCATCGCCGCCGTTCCTGCGCCCGACGCCGCGCTTCGGAAGGAACTCGGCCTCGGCTGGACCGAAGGCGGCGGCGCGACGCTCACCGAGCTCATCCAGCTCCCCTCATTGAACATCAACGGCCTGCGCAGCGCCGATGTCGGCGAGCGATCCCGCAACGTCATCCCCACCACCGCGACGGCCGCGCTCGATCTCAGGCTGGTTCTCGGCAACGACCCTCGACGCCAAGTCCAGAAGCTGCGGCAGCATATAATCGGCCAAGGCTATGAAGTGTTCGACCGCGAGCCCACAATGGAGGAGCGGCTCCGCTTTCCCAAGGTCGCTACCCTCACCAGCGAAACCGGCTATCCGGCCGAGCGCACCAAGCTCGAGCACCCGCTGGTGCGCGATCTCACCGCCGCGCTCCGCACGAACGGTGAGCTCGTCGTGCTGCCGAGCCTCGGCGGGAGCCTGCCGCTCTACCTGATCCGTCAGGAGCTTGGCGCCCCAAGCCTCGTCACCGGCTTCTGGAACCACGACAACAACCAGCATGCGGAGGACGAGAACCTCCGTCTCCAGAACCTCTGGACCGCCATCTCGGCGCTGGCAGCCGTGATGGTGATGAAGTGAACCGGCTGTAGCGAGCCGCTGGTGAGTTAGCGCTCCCGCACGATCTCGCCGTTCTTCATCACCAGCCTGACTGCTCGAACTGCGGAAAGATCGGCGGTGGGATCGCCCTCGACCGCGACAAGGTCCGCAAGAAGGCCCGGCTTCACAGCGCCCAGGTTGTCGGAGAGGCGGAAAAGGCGCGCATTGCCTGAGGTCGCGGCGATCAGCACGTCCGCGGGCCGCATGCCATAAGCGGCCATCAGCTCCATCTCCCGCGCATTGTCGCCATGCGCGTAAACGCCCACGTCGCCGCCCATGCACATCGGCACCCTCGCCGCAAGCGCCGCCGAGAAGCTTGCCCTTTTCTCGGTCACGGCGGCCGGTTCGGGAGCCTGGCCGTTCCAGCCGCGATAGCGGGAGATCGCATCGGTCGCAGCAAGGGTCGGACACAAGGCGACATTGCGCTCGCGCATCAGCCGGAAGATTTCGGGCGTGCCACCATTGCCATGCTCGATCGTGTCCGCGCCCGCCACGACCGCGCGGCGCATGCCTTCGGGCGTGCTGGCGTGCACCGAAACGGTGCGGCCGGCCGCGTGCGCCGCTTCAACAACCGCGCGCAATTCCGCCTCCGTGTAGGTCGGCCGGCTTTCTTCGCCCGCGCGCCAGCGATAGTCGCCATAAAGCTTCACCACGTCCGCGCCGGCACCGATCTGCCGCCGCGCCGCGGTGACCAGGTTCGGCCCGTCCGCCTCCTCGGCGCCTTTGGCGGCGAACAGGGGATCGGCGCTCTTTGGCCCGTAGCTGCCGGTCGCAACCAGCGCGCGGGTGGCAATCAGCATGCGGGGGCCGGCAATGAGGCCCTGATCGATCGCCTGCTTCAAGCCGACATCGGCATAGCCGGCGCCTTCCGTGCCCAGATCCCGAACCGTCGTGAAGCCGGCCATCAAGGTCGCACGCGCATGGTTCACCGCCCGGGCGGTGCGGAGCGACTCCGGCTCCTTCAGCACCTGATCGTCCCAGCTCGTCTCATTATACGGGTGGAGGAAGAGGTGCGAATGCCCCTCGATCATGCCCGGCATGAGCGTTGTGTTCGGCAGTTCCACGACGCGAGCGCCGGCCGGGGCGGTGACGTTCGGGCCCGCCGCCTCGATCCTGTCGCCGCGTACCAGCACCGCCC
>JALYGI010000524.1 GCA_030777185.1 Pseudomonadota bacterium | reverse complement strand
CCGAAATGTCGGCGCTTGCATCCCGCATCACAGCCGCTAACCCGTGCTCAAGGATATGCAGGGGAGAGAGGGTGGCAACGGCGGCAGCGGGCGCGGCACACCGGCCATGGTCCATGAAGCGCGTGGTCGCGGCCTCGTCCGCCGGCACCGCCTTTGAATGGTACGACTTCTTCATCTTCGGCTCACTTGCAACGACGATCCAGAAGGTCTTCTTCGCCGGGCTTGACCCCACTGCCGGGCTAATCGCCGCACTTGGCCTCTTCGCGGCCGGCTTCGCTTTCCGCCCGCTCGGGGCCATCATCTTCGGCGTGATCGGCGACCGACTGGGGCGTAAGGGCGCCTTCCTGATGACCGTCAGCCTCATGGGCGGCGCGACCTTCGCCATCGGAATGCTCCCGACCTACCAGGCTGCGGGCATCCTGTCGCCCGCGCTGCTGATCTTCCTGCGCATCCTGCAAGGGATCGCGCTCGGCGGGGAATATGGCGGCGCAGCGATCTATGTCGCCGAGCATGCGCCGAACGACCGCCGCGGCGCCGCCACTGCGTGGATCCAAATCTCGGCGTCGATCGGCCTGATTGCCGGACTGCTGGTAATCCTCGCCACCCGCACGGCGGTGGGTGAAGAAGCCTTTCTATCCTGGGGCTGGCGCATCCCCTTCCTCGTCTCGCTGGTCCTTCTGATCGTTTCGCTGTGGCTGCGCGTCAAGCTGAGCGAGAGCCCCGCCTTCGCCAAGCTCAAGGAGCAAGGCGAGGTGTGCAAGACGCCGCTCCGCGAGTCGTTCGCGCGATGGGATGTTTTGAAACGCGTGCTGGTGGCCTTCTTCGGCATCATGTGCGCCCAAGGCGCGGTCTGGTACTGCGCCTATTTCTATGTGCAGGTTTTCCTCGGCCGATCCCTCCAAGTTCCGGAAGCGACGGTCAACGCGCTGGTGCTGGCCATGGCGATCGTCAGCGCCCCCCTGTACATCTTCTTCGGATGGCTGTCGGACCGGGTCGGCAGGAAGCCGGTGATGATTGGAGGGATGCTGCTTGCCCTCGCCGCCTACTATCCCGGGTTCCAGGGGATCGCATCGGCCGCAAACCCCGCGCTGGTGGAAGCGCAACGCGCGCGCTCCGTCACCGTCCACACAAACCTCTCCACCTGCTCGATTCAGTTCGATCCGGCGGGGACGCGCCAGTTCCGAAATGCATGCGACGTGGCGCGAAGCGTGCTCGCATCGACCGGCATATCCTATTCGAGCCGGCCGTCCGCCGATGGCCGGACGATCGTCGCCGTCGGCGACCAGCGGCTGCAAGTGACGGGCGGGGAAGGGCTCGGCGCGGCCGCGCTCAAGGCTCACAAGGAGGAGGTCGCGACGCGAATCAAGGCCGCGCTGGCTGCAGAGGGCTACCCGGCGAAGCCCGACCTGCAGCGCATGGACCTTCCACGGGTGTTCGCGTGGATGATGCTCTTCACGATTGCCGCGACGGCGCTGTACGGGCCGCAGGCCGCTGCGCTGGTCGAGATGTTCCCCACGCGGGTCCGCTACACGGCAATGTCGCTTCCCTACCACGTCGGCACCGGCTGGGTCGGGGGATTCCTTCCCGTCACCAGCTTCGCCCTGGTCGCTATCACGGGCAATATCTACGCGAGCCTGTGGTATCCGATCTTCTTCACCGCTTTGTCGGTGGTGGTCGCCTTTTTCTTCCTCAAGGAAACCCGCGGCAAACCGCTCGAGGAGGTGTGAGGCCGCGCCCAGCAGCGGGATCGGCCCGCGGCGTCCGTCACGACATCCGACCCATCGGTAGGAACCTCTGCTGAGGGTGGAAAGCGGCCACGCACTCCGCGATGCTCATGCTGCCTCGTGACGTGCCGAAAGAAGTCGCGACGGTCCCATGTTTGATACTCGCAGGGAGGTTCAAGCAACTGCAGGTGGGCGATCAGCCCGCGCGGCACTTGACCGCCGAAGCCGCACTTAGCATCATCCGCGTATTGCGTGGGGCCGTTTCGCTGCCCGGCCACAATAGGCGGCGCTAGTCTTAGCCGGAGGGGCGGCATGGCGCAGCAACCAGAAAATACTTCATCCGAACCCGGGCTGGCGTCCGACTTCGCTCGGCAGCTCCTGCGCCCGGGCGATCCGGGCTATGACGAAGCCAGGCGGGTCTGGAATGGCATGATCGACCGGCGACCTGCTCTGATCGCCCGCTGCAGGCATGCCGAGGATGTCCTGCAGGCAGTGCTGTTTGCGCGAGCACAAGGGCTGCAGGTTTCCGTCCGCGGCGGCGATCACAGCACCGCCGGAGCTGCCGTTTGCGAGGGCGGCCTGATGATCGACCTTTCCCCGATGAAGGGTCTGAAGATTGATGCCGGTTCCCGAACGGCACGGGTGGAACCGGGTCTGCGCTGGCAAGCCGTCGATGAGGCGGCGCAGGCGCACGGCCTCGCCACAACCGGAGGCACGGTGTCGGATACCGGCGTGGCGGGGCTTACGCTCGGTGGCGGCCTGGGCTGGCTCGCGGGACGCTACGGCCTCACGTGTGACAATCTCCTCGCGGCGGAGCTGGTCACAGCCGAAGGCCGCCGGCTTCGCGCAAGCTCAGAAGAAAATCCCGACCTGTTCTGGGCAATACGCGGCGGCGGCGGCAACTTCGGGATCGTCACTGCCTTCGAGTTCCGTCTCCACCCCGTGGGGCCGATCATTTATGGAGGGATGGTCGCACACCCATTGGAGCGAGCCCCCGAAGTGCTTCGCTTCTACCGTGATTATTGCGCGTCCAATTCGGATGAGGTGAACACGGCTTGCGCCATGATGACCACTCCCGATGGTGCGAAGATCATAGCGGTGGCTGCATGTCATTGCGGTTCTTTGGAAGAGGGGGAGGAGGCGCTCCGACCGCTGAAGGAGTTCGGGCCGCCCGTCTTAGACCAGCTTGGTCCCATGCCTTACGTCGCCCTGCAAACGGCATTGGACGGCGCTTTCCCGCGGGGGCGCCGCTATTACTGGAAGTCCGCTCTGGTACGGGAGATCCGGGACGAGCTGATCGCCGCAATGACTGACGCATTCTCGCAGGTGCCGTCCCCGCACACCCTGTTCCTCCTCCAGCAGATCGGGAACGCTGCGAACCGCGTCCCCCCAGACGCCACTGCTTTCGCGCATCGCGACGCCCGGTGGGATGCACTCGTACTTTCGGGTTGGGACGATCCCTCCGAGGACCAACATCAGATCGCTTGGTCTCGCCGCGTCTATCAGTCCTGGCGCCCGTTCTGCACCGATGCCAGCTACACCAATGCTCTCTCTGGCGAGGATACCGAAGGCGATGTCCAGGCATCTTATGGTTCGGCATATGCCCGCTTGGCGGACCTCAAGGCCCGTTATGATCCGACCAACTTCTTCAGGATGAACGCGAACATCCGGCCGGCAGCGGCCTAGCTGTCACGTTCGTAGCTGATTCGCGTTTCCGAGCCTCTGAAGGCCCACTCGGTGGAAGCGGACGTAGACAGCCTCACCGGCGGCGGGTCCGCTTTCGCTACCTCGGCAGAAAGTGGATTGTCCGCTTAGGGCCCAATGTGAACACCTGCGGCTGCGGCATGCTCATGTCGCCTCCTGTGTGTCGGCTTTCGACCCTCAGCGAAAGTTCCGCCGAAGGTCCGCGTTGGACGCGTTGCCGACGTCCGCCCAAGGCACCTATGCGCCCTTTACAGATCGTCAGCCTGAGCTGAGAGCTACCCACAGCGGACAGCGCTGACATGTTGCGGGCTGCCAGCTGCGGCCGCTGTGCGATCGGCCCTGCTCCATTTTTTAGTTTGCATTGGATTAAACGGTTCTCGTTGCTCGTTCTGCCAATGAGGGATGGGAGTGGTTGTTGCGGAGTTTCGAACGCGATTTGTTGGCGCTTCTACCGAGACTGCGCCGCTTCGCACGGTCTCTGTCTAGAGACCTCGCTGACGCCGATGATCTACTCCAGATCGCGCTGGAGCGAGCGCTCAAGGCGCGGGACGCGTGGCAGCCGGGGACCAGATTGGATGCTTGGATGATGAAGATCGTACGCAATTGCTGGATCGACGAGGTGCGTAGCCGAGCCCGTCGCTCGCAAACCTTCCTTGAAGAGGATGGCGCCTCCACCGTTGCTGACGTTCTCGGTGGTGAAGCCAGGGCGAATGACCGCCATAGCATTGACTGGGCGATGAGCCGGCTTTCTCCTGATCAGCGAGAAGTGGTGGCGCTCGTCCTTGTCGAGGGCCTCAGCTACCGCGAGGCGGCCGATGTTCTGGAGATTCCTGTTGGCACGCTCACCTCCCGGCTCAATCGGGGGCGACAAACGCTTGCCGGCCTTTTGGAGGCAGCATGACAATGCGTGCGAC
>JALYGI010000523.1 GCA_030777185.1 Pseudomonadota bacterium | reverse complement strand
CGTAAAAGGCGCCGACCGGGTCGGCCTGCGGGGTCAGATAATTACCCGGCCGCGGCATTCGGGCGGCGTGATGGGCCCAAAGATTGTGGTGGAAGCTCATCTTCGCTCCCTTGCCGCCGCGTAGTAGGGAGCCGTAGCCATGCTCGCCCTTGGCGTGGAGCGAGCGGCGCAGCGACTCTGAAATGATCGACCATTGAACGGTGACGTCCCTTAAATCCTCCTCGGGCTTCTTGTAGGACGAACCGGACGAGAGCGTCTCGTCGATCGACCAGCTCGCCGAAACATGATCGACGATGATGCGCTTGCCTCGGCTGATCGTGAAGGCGTCGCTTTCGATGCCGGCTTCATTCCCAAGCCGCGCGCGAATGAAGCGCACGATCACGTCGTCGGCGGCGACCTCGAAGTGTCGGTCGCGGAGCGTGATGCCGCCGCCGGGCGCGGTCTGGCCCGCAATGGTGACCTGGCCGTTCCTGACCACCAGCGGCTTTTGAAGGCGGATCGTGCCGACGACATCGAAGATGATCGTGCGCGGGCCCTTTTCCTCGACGGCGGCGCGCAAGGATCCGGGCCCGCTGTCCTGAAGGTTGGTCACTCGGAGCACGCGACCGGCGCGGCCGCCAAGCGCGAAGCGTCCGGCGCCTTCCGCGCCCGGAAAGGCGAGCACCTGGCCGGCAACCGGCGGCGGGGGCGGCAGCGCCGCCGCGGCGGAGAGGAGGAGGTTAAGCATCATGGTTACAGGCCCTTGAAGGTGAAGTTGCGAAAGCGGGTTTCGCCGCTGCCGGCCGAATAGAGGCCGGGGCGGAGCATCAGGAAACCGCCGCGAACATTGTGGTGGTAGCCCGAGACCTCCATTCCACGGTCGAAGCGCGTCCACGTCCGGCCGCCGTCGCCGCTCGTGTCGTAGGTCACGATGTGGCGGTCATTGGTGACTCGGATGCGCATGCGCCGGCCGTGCGGATTTGCCGGGCGGCCGCGTTCGATCCCATATTGATGGGTGACGAAGCGCCGCTCGTCAAAGCCGAGGCCCGCATAGAGCCGATCGTCGTAGAACAGGATCAGCCCCGCCACGCCGCCGGGCGCAATCTCCACATCACACTCGAACTGATAGGCCGGGTCGCCGGCGATCAGGAGCAGGGGAGATGAATCGCTCGGCGCCTTGCCGCGACCTTTCAGGATGAGGCTGTTACTCTCGACCCGCGCGCGGCCGAGCTCGTCCGGCCCCGGCTTGAAGAAGTTCCACTTGGAGCCGATGCGGAGCACCGAAAAATCGTCCGAAAGCGGCTGACCGTGCGGCACCGCCTTGCCACCTCGCGGTTTTGCGAGCGGCTTCGAAAGGTCGCCGCCCGTCATTCGAAACCATCCGTCGGGCGTCCATTCGACCCGGTCGAGCAAAGTCTGCCGGCCAAGCGTCCAGAAGCCGTTCTCATAGCCATGGTAGACGGACCACCAGCTCCCGTCCGGCCCCTCGACCAGGGTGGCATGCCCCCGCGACCACCATTTCTCGTCGTTACTGACGGTGCGGACGATTGGATTGTTCGGGTGGTTTTCCCAGGGCCCGTGGATCGAGCGCGAGCGCGCGGCAATCACCATATGGCCGGTGGGAGGTCCCGCCGTTCCCCCCACCGCAGTGACGAGGTAGAACCAGCCGCCGCGCCGGGTAATCTTCGGCCCTTCGGGTGAGAAGCTCTCGACCACCCAGTCGGCGGGGTACCGCCAGGGATCATAGACATGCTCGGGCGGCCCGATCGTGGCGAGGCCGTCGTCGCTGAGGCGGATGCGATCGCCGCCCGACAGAAACAACCAGCGTGAGCCGTCCTCGCCGACGGCGTGGCCTGGATCGATGTGGTTGGGGAGCTGAAGGTCGATGGGCTCGCTCCACGGGCCCCCGATCCGGTCGGCCCAGATCACGTAGCTCGTGTTGGGCGAGGCTTTGACGGGCACATAGAGGAAGTAGCGGCCTTTGTGCTTGATGAGCTCCGGCGCCCACACCGAACCGATATTCTTTTTGAGCGCCGCTGTAACGACGCGCCAGTTCACCAGATCCCGCGAGTGCCAAATGACCAGACCCGGATAGGAGTCGAAGGTCGAGAAGGTCATGTAATAATCGGCGCCGTCCTTGAGGATCGTCGGATCCGGATGGTCGCCCGACATGAGCGGGTTGAGGAATGTCCCGTTGCCTAGGTCAGCGATGCGCTGATTGTCGAAGCCGCGGCGCCAAGCCGTTTGCCGCGTCGCGGGGGCGCAGGTCGGCGCTGAGGCCTTGGCGGCCGTGCCGGTGCCAACCGCCGCCGCGGCAGCGCCGGCAAATGCGGCGCCGAAGGTCTCCCGCCTGCTGAAGTCCATGCTTACTCTCCGCCAGACTCAACGTCTGGCCTCATCCTTATGGTAACCGGTGTCAGTATTGTAGCACAAGCATTTCCGTCATCGCCTAGGCACCTCATTCAGTTTCCGCGCGTTGATTCATGCTTATCTCGGAGTGACTTCGATGCGCGCCCTTCTGCTTCCGTTTCTGCTCCTGGGTTGTGCTGCGCCAGGGCCGCTTTCGACCGCAAGCAGCGAGGCGGATCTTGCGCACGAATTGCGGGGGCGCGTCGCTGGGACGCCCGAAAGCTGCGTGAGCACATCGGCTTCGCAGGGCCTTCGGATCGTCGATTCCCGGACGCTCGTCTATCACAGTGGCGGCACCGTCTGGGTGAACCGGCTGGCCCAGGATTGTCCGGGCCTGCGGCCGCTGGACACGGTGATCGTCGAGGTGCGCGGCGCGCAATATTGCCGCGGCGACCGGGTGCGCGGCCTCTCCCCCGGTACGACGATCCCGGGGCCGATGTGCCCGCTCGGGGACTTCGTTCCCTACCGGCGCCCGCGTTAGGTTTGATACAACCGAATTGAACAGAGCTCAGCCGGAGTTTCGCAGTGCTGTGGCGATGGCGTTGATCGAGAGCTGGATGCCTTCGCGTATGCGCGGGTCTGCCTCGCCCGCGCGGTGTCGCTTGATGAGTTCGATCTGCAGCAGGTTCAGGGGCTCGATATAGGGGAGCCGGAGCCTGATCGACGCATCGAGCGCGGGATTCCTTTCGAGGAGCCGCGATTGGCCGCTGATGGCGAGCAGGCAATCATGCGTTTTCTGCCACCCCTCCCGGATGCGCCCGAAGATCGCATCGCCAGCAGTCTTATCCTCGACGAGGTCGGCGTAACGCGCCGCCACGCCCATGTCGGATTTTGCGAGCACCATCTCCAGATTGTCGAGCGTGGTGCGGAAGAAGGGCCAGGCCTCGTACATCTCCTTCAGCATCGGGAGGTCTGCCGCGGCGCCGAGGCCGTGGCCCGCGCCGTACCAGCCCGGCAGCATCACCCGCGCCTGCGCCCAGCTGAACACCCAGGGGATCGCCCGCAGATCCTCAATCCGGTCCGATTTGGTTCGGCTGGCGGGGCGCGAGCCGATCTTGAGCTCGGCGATCTCCGCAATCGGAGTCATCTGCCGGAAGAAGGTGCGGAAACCCTCGGTTTCGTAGACGAGGCCGCGATAGGCAGCGAAGGCAGCGGCGGAAATTTCGGCCATGGCGGCGGAAAAGCGCTCGCGCCGGCCAAGCGCCCTCGGCTTCAGGCTGGCGAGCAGGGTTGCCGACGCCATCGCTTCGAGATTGGCGGCGGCGCTGTCGGGCGTGCCATATTTGGCGGCGATAACCTCGCCTTGCTCGGTGATGCGGATGCGGCCCTGAACCGTGCCCGCCGGCTGCGCGCGGATGGCGGCAAAGCTTGAGCCTCCGCCGCGCCCAACGGCGCCGCCGCGGCCGTGGAAAAGCTGCATCGCGATTCCGGCTTCCTCGAACATCGAGGCGAGGGCGCGGCTTGCCTGGTGCAGGCTCCAGACGGAGGTGAGGTAGCCGCCGTCTTTGTTGGAATCGGAATAGCCGACCATCACTTCCTGGTAGCCCCGCGCCCGAGTGGCGCCGGCGATCTCGGGAAGGACGAACCAGTCTCGCATCACTGCCGGCGCATTTTCGAGGTCGCCGATCGTCTCGAACAAGGGCACGGCCATTATCGCCGCGCGGGGCGGCCCGCCGGGCCGCCAAAGGCCCGCTTCCTTGAGCAGGATATTGACCTCCAGCAGGTCCGAGATGCTCTCCGCCTTTGAGATGACATAGGTGGTGATGGCGGCGGGCCCATATCTGGCATGCGCCTCGGCAGCCGCGCGAACGATCTCGAGCTCGGAGCGGGTCTCGTCCGAATATTCAGCATAGGGGCTGGCGAGAAGCCGGCCGCCGGCGAGCTCGGCCCGGAGAAGGGCGACGCGTTGGTCTTCCGCAAGACTCGAATAATCGGCCTCCACCCCTGCAACCGCCAGCAGTTCGGCGACGACCCGCTCGTGCACAGCGGAATTCTGGCGAAGATCGAGCGCGGCGAGATGAAAACCGAACGTCTCGACGGAGCGAATGAGGCGGCTGAGCCGGCCGCCGCCGAGCATGTCCTGTCCGCCTCGAGCGACGGCCTCTGAAATGATCTGAAGATCTGTGCGGAGGCTTGCCGGGTCCGGATAGGGCTCAGCCTCTATGGTGGACGGGCGGGCTGGCTCCCGCCCCTGGAGCGAGCGGAAGCTGGCGGCGAGCCGGGCGTAGACGCCACTCAGCGCGCGCCGATAGGGCTCATCGCTGCGAGCCTGCGCCGCGTCCCCCGAAGCTTCGGCGAGCTCCGCCAGGCGGGGCGTGACCTCCGCGAGCTCGGAGGAAATCGACAGTTCGGCGCCGAGCGCGTGGATCTCGTCGAGATAATGGGAAAGAACAGCCTCAGACCCGCGGGACAAGGCGAGGCGAAGCGAGGCCGCATTGACGAACGGATTGCCGTCGCGATCGCCGCCGATCCAGCTGCCGAGACGCAGGAAGCTCGGAAAGCTCGCGCCGAGCACGCGTTCCCACCGGGCGTAAAGGGCCGGGAGCACGGGCAGGAACACATCCCGAAGATAGGACAAGGCAATCTCGACCTCATCGGCAACGTAGAGGCGCTCGCGGCGGAGCGGCCGCGTCTGCCAGAGGAGCGCGATCTGCCGCAGGATAGCCTTCTCGACGAGATCGCCGTCCGGCGTTTCCGCTGCGCCTGTATCGCGCAGCCGCATCAGTTCCGCGATGCGGTTGCGGTGGTCGATCATGCTCTTGCGGCGCACCTCGGTGGGATGCGCCGTGAGCACGGGGGTCACCAAAGCGCGTTCGAGCAGGGCTGTGACGGCGGCCGTATCGATGCCGCTGGCCTTTAGCGTCTCGAGCGCCTCAGCGACTGTTGCGCCCGCTTCCGCCGTGACGCCCTGACGGTCCTCGGCAAGGTTGGCGAGCATCGAGAAAAGCATGAAGCCGCGGACGAAGGCGAGCGTGTCGTCGAGCGTGAGCGCATCCAGGCCCGGGTCGATCGCATCGCCGGACGCGACACCGCGGTGGCGGTCGACGGAAGCCGATCGGATATACTCGATCCGCCGGAACAACTCGTCCCCGCCATAGGCTCGAATGACGTCCCCCAGCAGCTTGCCGAGGAAGCGGACGTCAGGATTTTGGCCGATGGAAGGGTTCAACTTCGCTCTCCTACCGGGCTTATGGGATGCCGAAGCCGTCGAGGAGCAGCTTTCCCCCCGCGACGATCATCAGCGAATATATGATCACGTAGAATCGCTCCATTGGCACTTTTCGGACCAGCCGGACGCCCGCCAGGCTGGAGAGGATTGCCACCGGAAGCAGCAAAGCCGTCGCGATGGCATTGGCCTTGGTGAACTGCCCGAGAGCGACATAGGCAGGAACCTTGATCCAGTTCAGCGCAGCGAAGAAGATTGCCGACGTGCCGATAAAGACGTCGCGGGGGAGGCGGCGCGGCATCACCCACATCTGGAAAGGCGGTCCTCCCGCATGCGCGATCTGGCTCGTGAAGCCCGTCGCGATGCCGAACAGGCTGCCCACCCAAGGCGACGAGCTGGAAGGTGCGACCATCCGCCCACCACGCTCGATCCAAAGGCGATGGACGCCGAACAGGATCGAGACGGCGCCAAGCGTCGCCAGGATTGCGTCCGAAGACACCTTAGCCGCCAGCAGGTAGCCGAGTCCGACTCCGACGACGGCACCGGGGAGCAGGACGGCGAGAACGCGCCCGTCCCAGCTTTTCCTGAACGCCGCGACCCCGACCACGTCCTGCGCGATCAGGATCGGGAGCAGGATAGCGGCGCCGGCTATGGGATCGATACCAAGCGCCATCAGGGGCATGCCCAAAGCGCCAAGGCCCGAAAATCCGCCTTTCGCCAGCCCGATCACTATCACCGCGGGAATTGCGAAGAGATAGAAAGCGGGGCTCTGCGGGACGAGCGGCATCAGATCCCCTGTGCTTCCTCCATCCGCGGCACCAACAGGTGGATGACCAGCAATGCAATGAGGTACATCGAGCCGGCAATCACGAACATCGGCATGTAGCTGCCGGTGGCGTCGAGAACCCAGCCGGTGAACTTCGCCATGAACATGCCGCCGATCGCTCCAAGCGTCCCGCCGATGCCGATGATCGCTCCGACTGCCTTGCGCGGGAACAGATCAGAGGGAAGCGTGTAGAGATTGGCCGAAAAGCCCTGGTGGGCCGCCGTGGCCAGGCCGATCAGGAGGACGGCGCCCCAGACATTGTCGATTCCCGGCGCCAGCATGACGGGCGGAACGCATAATGCGCAGACCAGCATCGCCGTCTTTCGCCCGGCATTGATGCTCCAACCCCGCTTGATCAGCTTGGACGAGAGCCAGCCGCCGCCGACGCTGCCCACGTCTGAGATGATGTAGATTGCGGCGAGCGGCGGGCCGAATGTCTTGAGGTCGAGCCCGTGCTGCTTGGAAAAGAAGTCGGGAAGCCAGAAGAGGAAGAACCACCAGACCGGATCGATCAGGAACTTGCCCGCCGCATAGGCCCAGGTCTGGCGATGGCGGAGGAGGGGCAGCCACTTCACGTCTCCCGGCGCATCGGTGGGATCGCTCTCGATATGCTCGAGCTCCGCCGCGGACAGGTTCTTCTTCTCGCGAGGGTGGCGGTAGATGGTCCACCAGAAGGCGAGCCAGACGAACACGATTGCGCCGGTGAAGAGGAAGGCGACGCGCCAGCCGAACCAAAGGACCAAGAAGGGTGCGATGAGCGGCGTCAGGATCGCGCCGATGTTCGCGCCGGCATTGAAGATGCCGATCGCAAAGGCGCGCTCCTTTTTCGGGAACCACTCGGCGACGGCCTTCACCCCGGCGGGGAAATTGCCTGACTCGCCGAGGCCAAGGGCGAAGCGGGCGATCATGAAGTGCCAGGCGCTGTTGGCGCCTGCATGCGCCATCGCGGCGATGCCCCAGATCGCTGCGGCGAGCGAATAGCCGAAGCGGGCGCCCAATTTGTCGATCAAGCGGCCGAAGACGACGTAGCCGATCGCGTAAGCAAGCTGGAAGGAGAAGACGATGTTCGCGTAGGTCGTCTCGTTCCAGCCATATTCGCCCTGAAGCGTCGGCTTCAGGACGCTGATCATTTGCCGATCGATGTAGTTGATCGTCGTCGCGAAGAAGAGCAGCGCGCAAATTCCCCAGCGCACGCGTCCGACGCCCAGCTTGGGAGCGGTCGAGTCCGCGCCTTCGACGAAAGTCTTAGCCATCCGAACATCCTCCATGACTCGTTAACCAGAGTCTTGCCAGGGATTGTATGGGAAACCGGTGTCATATACAATTCCCAAACGCTGCCCGGCCGGTGCACGGAACAGCTTGGGAGGCATGGACATGGTTCGAAAAGCGATCCTCTTGAGCGGACTTCTGTGCTGCGCTGCCTGCGGGTCCGGGCAAGAGGCGAAAGCGCCTGATCAGGCCGCCAAGGTAAGCACCTCCGGCAAGGAGCAGACGGCGCTTGCGGCGGTGCCCAAAGAGGTCCTCAATGCGGCGAGGGCTGCCCAGCCGACCATGAGCTTCACCGAGGCCGAGGCGGAAGTGCGCGATGGTCGCAACTATTACGATCTGGGTGGGCGCTTGCCGGACGGATCCGAGATCGAGCTCGACCTGCTGCAAGGGCCGCAAGGCTGGACCGTGGTCGAGACGCAGCGCGATATCGCCTTTGCCTCAGCCCCGCAGCCGGTACGCGCGGCGAGCCTCGAAGCGGACCCCAGATTCGAGCCGGCGCGGGTTATCGAGAGCCGCCAGAATGACGGCATCGTCATCTACGAATTGTTCGGCTCCCCACAAAACGGCGGCGAGCCGCGGAAGATCGAGATCAAATTTGATGGCAGCAAGGCCGAGCTGCTGACGAAGGAGTGGGCACACTAGACCTTGATCGGGTCAGGCTGAATCAGCCTGATCCGTGAATCAAGGTCTCAATCGTATGAAAAGGGCCTGATTCACGCCTTCGGCGGAAGCGCGAAGCGCTTCCACCTCAACCGATCAGGCCCTAGGTCTGAACCTGATCCTTGGTCTCGAGCGCCGGCTTTATTCGGGAGACGCGGACTTGAGCGCGCAGCGGACGGTGTAGCCCTCGCCAAATTGCGCTTCGACTATTTGGCCGGGTCGCGCGTCGTGAACGCCGGTCACCGCACCCGACGAGATCCATTGGCCCGGCTGCAGCTCGATTCCCCGCTTCGCCATCAGCTCGAACAGGAAGCGGGCGGAGCCGATCGCGCCCGAGGGAAAGGAAGAGGCTCGGCCGGTGCCGATCTCGACGCCGTCGATGCGGGTCGACACCAGCCACTCTTCGAAGCCGCTGGAGCGCCAGTTCTCGATCCCCCGGCCGATCACCAGGCCGTTATTGTTGCCGAAGTCGGAAACGACCGCGATCGGGCCCAAAGCGTTGATCGCGCCAAGCGGTGAGCTTGCGATCTCGATGCCGACATGGACGGCGTCGATGAGGTCCGCCGCCTCCTCGAGCGTGAAGCTGCGCTTGCCCGCGGGCGGCGTGCGGCCGATGCGGAGCAGGAACTCGGCTTCGCCCGCGGCGAAGCCCTTCGCGAACACCGCCATCTCCGGAACCGAACCGCCGGCACTCGCAGTCTTGCTGGCGAAGATCGGGCCTGCGAGACGATCCGTCCCGAACCTATCCGAAAGCGGCGGCAACACGCGCCCGACCTTCCAGCCGATAATTGGTTTGCCCCAAATGCTGATCGCCCGGTCTTGGATTGCATAAGCCTGGTCCAGGGTTGCGGGGAACTCGCCAGGATAATCGGGAAGTCCCGTTGCAGCGCGGCGTGCATCAAGAAAGCGGTCGGCAATCGCCGCGGCGCCGTCATCAAGCAGGTTCACTTCAGGCCCCTTAGAATCTCCTGTCAGAAAAGTATCGGAAACCGGTGTCATGCGCAATCATCCTAAAACCTGTAGCGGGGACTTATTTTAACTTCAGTGACTTGCCCGGAGTGTAGCGGCCTTGCGGGCGCGTTCCGTGATGGTCCGAGGGTCGATCGGCCCGGTCGGGACGAGCCAGCTTCCACCGACGCACGCCACCGAGGGCAGGGAAAGCCAGTCCGGCGCGGTCTCGAGGCTGATGCCGCCCGTCGGGCAGAAGCGCACCTGGGCGAAGACGGAGCTGAAGGACTTGAGGGCCGGAACCCCGCCGGAGGCCGTGGCCGGAAAGAATTTCAGCCGGGTGAAGCCCAGGTCCAGCGCGCGCATGATATCGCCCGGGGAGGCGACGCCAGGCAGGAGCGGCACGGACGATCCGGCCGCCGCCCTGCCGAGCGCCTCGGTTAGGCCCGGGCTCACGACGAACTCCGCACCTGCTTCGCTCGCCGCTTCGAACTGCGCAGGGTTGAGAATTGTGCCGGCGCCGACGATCGCTCCCGGAACCGATTTCATTGCCCGGATCGCATCGAGCGCGGCTTCGGTCCGCAAGGTGACTTCCAGGACCGGAAGGCCCCCGGCGACCAGTGCTTCGGCAACCGGAACGGCATCCTCCACCCGTTCGATCACCAGCACCGGGATTACGGGCGCGGCCGTCATGATCCTGTCGAGATCACTCATTTGGCGTCTCCGATGAGGGCACGGGGGCCGGATG
>JALYGI010000522.1 GCA_030777185.1 Pseudomonadota bacterium | reverse complement strand
AAAGGCGCGACAGCATCGCATTGGCCTGCTCGGTCTGCTTCAGGAGCACGAGCGTGGAGATGGAATTCAGCGTGTTGAACAGGAAGTGGGGATTGAGCTGGTAGCGCAGCATCGCGAGCTGCGCCGAGCTCGCCTGGCTTTCGAGCCGCACCATGCGGTCGTGCCGCTCTTCCAGCAGAAGATAATAGTTGATCGCATAATAAAGTGCCGACCAGGCGATCAGCAGCGAGAAGGTTAAAAGGATCGCGCTCAGGAACTCGATGCCTTGGGGCCTGAGGCCGGGCCTCAGGAAAGTTGCATGGCTCCATGTCTCGATCGCCGAGAAGCTGGCGGCGGCGATCAGCACGATCAGGATCGAGACCACCCAGGTGATGATCGGCTTGGCGCGGATCAGGCGCCGGTAGGCGGCCGACATCAGAAGCGTGATCGAATAGCCGGTGCCGGTGAGGAGGGCGGTGTGGAGCAGGAAGCTCCATCCCATATTGTTGGCGATGCCGGACAGCGTGCGCAGCGTGAAATAGCCCGCCCAGCCGACCGACTGCAGGATCCAGAAGGCGCGGTTCTTGTCCTCGAAGAAGGGCTGCTGCTGAAGCCGGAAAGGCTTCCGCACTGCCCGGGTCTGGACGGCCGCCGGGGCGGTCAGTGAGATCGGTTCAGTTGCCACCGCCTGCTGCTTTACCCGGCAAAACCAGCATCGACCAGTCGCCAGCGTCAGCGACGTGACGAGCGACCGCCGCACGCACCTCTTCGGCCGTCATGCTCCTGTAATCCGCGAGGAAGCTGCGGGTCCTGGCCATCAGCTCGGGACGGCGCGACCAATTCTCCATCTCCGACAGCCAATAAGCATTGGTCTTCAGGCGCCGTTCGATGCCGCTCACGATCGGATTTTGCGCGCGCGCAAATTCCTCAGGCGTCGCCGGCTTCGCGGCAAGGTCCGCCACGATCTCGCGGGCGATCCGGAAGAAAGTGGGGGCGCTTTCAGGCCTGAGCTCCGAGGCGGCGTAAAAGATTCCCCAGTCGGGAAGCTCTTCGGAGGTCGAGGAGGCGGCGCTCGGCGAATAGCTCGCGCCTTCCTCCTCGCGCAGCCGCTCGAACAGGCGCACCTGGAACATGTTGGCGGCGACGCTCAGCGCCCGCCGCTCCCGCACTCGGTCGGTACCGCCGAACGTGGTCCAGCCGATCAGCGCATAGGCCTGATCCTTGTCGCCATTGTGGCTGAAGGTCTTTGGCGTCGGACTGGGCTGCGGCGGGAGAACCTTGCGAGCGCCGGCGGCGACGCTGGCAGGGGCCCGCGCCGGGAGCGCTCCCACCGACTTCGAGACAGCGGCGACGGCGGTTTCGAGGTCCACGTCACCGACAATGATCACTTCAATCGCGCCGCTGGCGAGGAGCGGCGTGAAGAACTGCCGGAAATCGGCCGGAGTCGCTCGGGCGATCTGTTCCTTCTCCACCGGCGCCCAGCGCTTGTCATTCGGTCTAGCGAAACCGGAAAATTCGCGTCCCGCCCGGGCCGCCGCAGAGGCAAAGCTGAGGTCGTAACTTTCAAGCGCCCCCGCTTTGAAACGGGCGAAGAGCGCTTCGTCCCACCGAGGATAAGCGAGCTTTGTGGCGAGGAGCCGGAGCTGGTCGGCAAGCTCGGTGCCATTGGTCGAACCGCGGAGCACCGAACTATCCTCGGAAACACCGAAGCCGATGTTCATCCGCCGGCCGGTCAGCAACCGCTCAAGACCGTCCTGATCGAGATCGGACAGACCAGAAGGCGCAACCAGCCCAGACAGCCATGCAAAGGAGGGCTGGTTCGGGGAAAGGCCGGTCAGACCTTCGCCGAAGCGCATCTGCACCTGCACCGAGCCTTTCTCGAAGTCGGTTTGCTTGAAAAGCAGAGACGTCCCGTTGGCGAAGCGCACGATCGTGACGCCGAGATCCTCGATCCGCTCGCGCGACACTTCCTTGCCCGGAGTGCCAAGCTTCGGGAGATTGTCGATGCTGACCTTGCGGTCGGCCTGACGAACGGCCGGAGCTTCCCGTTCGGCGGCCGTCAGCGCGCTGTTCACGGCCGGCAGCGTCACCGGCTGCGGGCTCAGCAGGACGAGCCTTGGGCCGGCGCCGCTGAATAGCTCCTTCATCGCGGCGGCGACGGCCGCCGGAGTCATTTGCGGTGCGAGCTCGTTCACCAGCGCGAGCGATGTCTGCGCGCTCGCAACAACAATTTGGTCGTCGACCGCCTGGATGAGCTGCTGGGCCCGCTGCGGCGACCTGACGGTAGACTCGCCTTCGACGGCGGATTCCGCCGAGATGCGCAGGTTGCGGAGCTCGCGTTCGATCTCCGCCTCGCTTGGCGGCGCTCGAAGGGCATCGCTGATGATCGCGAAATTCTCCCTCAGCGCCTCCTGCCATTTGCCTTCGCGCGCGGTGATCGAAAGCTGGGTCATGTCGGCCACATGGGTGGTGCGCGCCTCGCCAATTCCGGCGCTGACATAGGCGGCGCCTGTACGCGCCTTGGCTTCCAGACGGCGATTGAGGATACGCGCGGCTAGGGCACGGGCGAGGTCCGCCCGCTCGCGCGCCTTGGTGTTCGGCAGTTTCTCATAGGGCCGGAGCCACATCAAAGTCGCCGCATAGGGCGCACCGGGATAGGCAATTGCCGCAGCCCGCTCCTGGAGCTTCCGGATGCTGCCGAAATCAGGTTCCCGCGGAGCGGAGCCGCTGCCCTTCCAGTCGCCGAAGCGCTTGGCGATCAGCTCTTCCATCAGCTTGGGATCGGCATCGCCGACCATCACTACGGTGGCACGTTCGGGCCGGTACCAGCGCTCGTAAAAGGCGCGGAGCCCGCTTGGGTCGGCGGCCTTGAGCGTTG
>JALYGI010000521.1 GCA_030777185.1 Pseudomonadota bacterium | reverse complement strand
GGCCTTGCAGCCTACAGCGCGGCCGAGTCGAGGGCGATTTGCGGCTTCTCCAGCGCCTCGATCCCGGAACGGCTGGGCTATTGCGGGCCCGACGAGCTCATTCATCGCGATGAACTGGTGCTGATGTGACCGTCGACACCGAAATTCGGGAGATGGCACGGAGCGCCTGCAGCGCCGGAGAGGTGCTGCGCAGCGTGCCTGCTTCTGTGCGCACGGAGGCGATCAGGGCCATGGCGCGGCACCTGCGGCTGCACCAAGCGCACATACTCGCCGCCAATGCGGAGGATGTCTCCGCGGCGACGACTATGGTTGATCGGCTGAAGCTCGACGGCCCGCAGCTCGAGGACATCGCCCGAGCGATCGAGCAGGTGGCCGATCATCCCGATCCGGTCGGGCAGGAAATCGCACGCTGGAGCCGCCCCAACGGGCTCGACATCGCCCGGGTGCGGACGCCGATCGGGGTCATCGCGATGATCTACGAGAGCCGCCCGAATGTCACCGCGGATGCGGCCGCAATTTGCCTTCGGTCGGCCAATGCAGTGATCCTTCGCTCAGGCTCGGAGGCGCTGCGGAGCGCCTTGGCGATGCACGCGGCGCTCGCCGCCGGGCTTGCGGACGCAGGCCTGCCCGAGGCCTGTGTCCAGATCGTGCCGACTGCGGACCGCGCCGCCGTCGGCACTCTGCTGGGAGGTGCTGGCGGCGCGATCGATCTTGTGATTCCCCGGGGCGGCAAGGCTTTGGTCGAGCGGGTGAGCCGGGATGCCCGGGTGCCGACGCTCGGCCATCTGGAGGGGGTTTGCCACACTTACGTCCATTCGGCCGCCGATCCTGCAATGGCCGTGACGATAGTGGTGAACGCCAAGATGCGGCGCGTCTCAGTCTGCGGTGCGACCGAAACGCTGCTGATCGACCGAGCAATCGCGCCCCGCCTGCTCCCGCAGATTGCGGAGGCGCTCCCCGCATGCGAGCTGCGCGGGGATGAGGAAGCCCGCTCCATCGTCCCGATGCGGGCTGCGGGGGAAGCGGACTGGTCCGCCGAATATCTGGCGCCGATCCTCGCCATCCGCACCATCTCCGGACTCGATGAAGCGATCGCCCATATCGGGCGCTACGGAACCGCACACACTGAGGCGATCGTCACCGAAGATTCGCGAGCGGCCGAGGCTTTCCTCAATCGGGTGGACAGCGCGATCGTCATCTGGAACGCTTCGACGCAATTCGCCGATGGCGGCGAGTTCGGCTTCGGCGCTGAGATGGGTATCGCCACCGGAAAGCTTCACGCGCGCGGACCGATCGGACCGGAACAGCTTACCATTTTCAAGTACGTGGTGCGCGGGCGCGGTCAGACACGCCCATGATTGTATCCCATTTGCCACGATCTCCCTGCATTCCAAGTTTAATCAGAATAAAATGAGGCCGTCTTATTGACATATTGGAGGGGACCCATCACGCATGGGATCCCATTATAGGGAATCTGATGTTGAAGCTCGTCCTGTCCCCCGTTGCCTCACATGCCGCTCACGCGGCTGATGACGCACGTCCCGGCTTCGACATGACCATGACAATTATCACCACCACCACCCCGATGCGGGGGGCGAGCGGCTGACGACTGTCTGAAAAGTCAGATTTCTCGACCCGCTCCCCACCAGGCGAGCGGGTCTTTTTTTGTCCCGGCATCCAAGATCACGAAAGCGAAACGAACCATGGCAGAAGTACTCGAAGCGAAACCCAAACGGCTCTGCGTCCTGAAATTCGGCAGTTCCGTGTTGCGGGAGGAGAGCGATTATCCTTCCGTAGCGCTCGAGATTTATCGCCACGTGCGGGATTCCGAGAAGGTGGTGGCGGTGGTTTCCGCGCTCGCCGGCCAGACTGACGCCTTGCTTGAGCAGGCGCAGCGGGTCGGCGGCGAAGCGCCGGATGCACTGGTCGCGCGGCTGGCAAGGGTGGGGGAGCTTCAATCTGCGGCGCTCATGGCTCTGGCTCTGAGCAAGGTGGGCGTGAAGGCCTGCGCAATGGACCCGGACGAGATGGGGCTTATCGCCGAAGGCGACGCGCTCGATTCCGACCTCGTGCACCTCGACGCAGATGCCGTCTGGGCGAAGCTCGACAGTCATGACGTGGTGGTGGTGCCCGGCTTCACCGCAAGCCATGCTCAGCATGGCGTGGTCACTCTCGGCCGGGGAGGGACCGATCTCAGCGCCGTCTTCTTCGCCGCGCGCCTGGGTGCTCACCGCGTACGCCTCATCAAGGACGTCGACGGCGTCTATGCCGAGGATCCGGCGAAGAACCCTCTCGCCGAGCGTTTCTCGCAGATGAGCTATGCCGAAGCGGCCGAGGCGAGCAGCGGCCTCATTCAGCCGAAGGCGATCCGCGCGGCCGAAGTGGAGGACGTGCTGATCGAGATCGCGGCGCTCGGATCGGGCGAAGCCACCCGGATCAGCCATTTGCCGGCGCGGAAAGGGCGCCCGGCAAAAGCTGAGCGCCTGCGCGTCGCCCTTCTCGGCTGTGGCGCCGTCGGAGGCGGCGTGCTTGCCTATCTCCGATCACGCCCCGATTTGTTCGACGTCAACCCGATCCTGGTCCGCCGCATGGGGCGCCATCTCGAGCCCGCGCGTTTCACCGAGGCGGTCGCCGAAGCCCTGGGAGACAAGCCGGACGTCGTCGTGGAATTGCTGGGCGGAGCCGATTTTCCGGCGGACGTGATGCGTTCCGCACTCCTTTCGGGTGCGCAGGTGGTCACCGCGAACAAGGCAGCGGTGGCCAAGCATTACGAAACGCTCCAAGCCTGCGCCGAAGCCGGTGGAGGCGCGCTGCGCTTCTCGGCTGCGGTCGGAGGCGGCGCGCCCGTGCTCGAGCTGCTCGATCGCCTCAAGGGAGAAGTGCTTGCGGTCGAAGGGGTGATGAACGGCACCTGCAATTATCTGCTCAGCCGCCTGGCCGAGGGCTGGAGCTTCGATGAGGCCGTACTGAAGGCGCAGGAGCTAGGCTTTGCCGAAGCCGATCCTGCGGCCGACGTCGATGGGCACGATGCCGCCGACAAGCTGTCCATACTGATCCGGGAGGCGTTTGGAGTTGCGTTGCTTCCGGAGCGGATCACCAAGGAATCATTGCGCGAAGTGACGCCGCAGGCAGCACGTTCGGCGGTGGAGCGGGACGAGGTGCTGAAGCAGGTCGGACGTTGCCGGATGCTCGCCGACGGCAGCATAGAAGCGGCTGTGGAAATCGTCTCGCTTCCTGCCTCGCACCCGCTCGCGCAATTGCGAAATGAGGAAAACCATTTCGTCGTAGTGGATTCGAGCGGCCTGTCGCACCATGTTCCCGGCAAGGGGGCCGGACGGTGGCCGACGGCGACGTCGGTTTTCGCAGACGTGATGGATGCTCAGCGGGCGCTGCTGGGCCGAGTGGCCGAGGCGCCGCTGGAGCAAGCACCGATGCTGATGCGCGCTTGAGGAGGATTAAAGGTGAGGGAAGCATCCGCCAGCGCCCCCGCGAGCATCGGCAATGTGGGGGTCGGTTTCGACATACTTGGCCAGGCGTTTGATGCGGCCCGGGACGAAGTCACGGCCGTGGTTGAAGCGGAGCCTGGCGTGCGGCTGGGCGAGGTTTCCGGCCTCGTCTCGAGCCTGCCGAATATGCCGGCTAGCAATACGGCACTCGCTGCCGCCAAAGCGGTTCTCGATGCGGCCGGAGCTTCGTTCGGGATGCGCCTTTCGATCAAAAAGGGTGTACCGCTGGCCGCTGGAATGGGAGGGTCGGCAGCCTCAGCCGTTGCAGGTGCGGCGGCGGCGAATATGCTGCTGGACGCCCCGTTCGAGGTGGAGGAGCTGCTGCCTTTCGCGCTCGAAGGCGAGCGGGTCGCGTCGGATCCGCCGCACTGGGACAATGTCATGGCGAGCCTGCTCGGTGGCCTCGTGATGGCCGCGCGGGAGGAGCCCGCTCTCGTGCAGCGTCTTCCGGTCCCGAAGGGGGTGGTCACAATCCTGCTGCACCCCGCGGCCACTGTCGAAACAAAGATGGCACGGAATATTCTTCGAAAGGAGGTGCCGATGCGCCTGGCGGTGGAACATAGCCGCCGGGTTGCTGCCTTCGTCGCGGGCTGCGCAACGGGTGATCTCGCGCTTGTTCGCGCCGGCTTTGAAGATTTGCTGGTGGAGCCGCAGCGCATGCACCTGCTCCCGCTGCTGCCCGAGGTGAAGCGCGCGGCTCTGTCGGCAGGGGCGCTCGGCTGCTCCTTTTCCGGCTCCGGCCCGTCGGTCTTTGCCTGGGCTCTCGAAGCCGACGCGGATCGGGTGGAGGATGCAATGGGGTGGGCGTTCGTCGAAGGCGGCCTCGCCGCCCGCCCCTACCGCGCGTCCGTGGCTAGCGAGGGCGCGCGCGTGGAGCGCGTCAGCGAAGCGGTGGCCTCACAGTGAGATTCGTCAGCACGAGGGGACAGGCCGCTCCGGTCGGCCTTAGTGAGGCCATCCGGCGCGGCGCGGCTCCGGATGGCGGGCTCTACATGCCCGAAGGGCCGCCGCGGCTGAACCCGGTGGCGCTCGACCCGAGCATGCCGCTCGCCGAGTTCGCCACCGCCATGCTGGCCCCTTTCTTTGAAGGGGATCGGCTGGAGGAGGAGCTTGCAGCAATCTGTTCCGAAGCGCTCGATGTTCCGGTGCCGATCGTCGTGCCCAACGCGGCGAAGCCCGGTCTGCGTGCGCTCGAGCTCTTCCACGGCCCGACCGGCGCTTTCAAGGATTTCGGCGCACGGTTCCTGACTTCGTGCTTCGACCGGCTCGGCAATCCGTCAGACCCGCTCACCGTGCTTGCCGCCACCTCGGGAGACACGGGGGGCGCTGTGGGCTGCGCAGCGGAGGGGAGGGCGGCGGTCCGTGCTGTGATCCTGTTCCCGAAGGGGCGGGTCTCGCCTTTTCAGGAATTGCAGCTCACCTGCTGGAATGCGCCGGTCCGCGCGTTGGAGGTTGAGGGCGATTTCGATGCCTGCCAGAGGCTGGCCAAGGCAGCCTTTGCCGATGCGACCCTTTCGGAGCGGCACCGGCTCACGTCTGCCAATTCGATCAACATCGGCCGCCTCTTGCCCCAGATCGCCTATACAGGGCACGCCGCGCTGAGGCTGTTCGCCGAAACGGGCGTGAAGCCAGGATTTCTCATCCCCACCGGCAATCTCGGCCACGGCTTCGCGGCGCTTTATGCGCGGGCTCTCGGCCTGCCGCTCGGGCCGGTGGTTCTCGTCACCAACGCCAACCGCACCTTGTTCGATTGGCATGACGGTGGAAACTATGCACCTCGTGCTTCGATCGCGACCCTCGCCAACGCGATGGATGTCGGGGCGCCGAGCAATTTCGAGCGCCTGCTCGCGCTTTCCCCCACCGACCGCGAAGTCCGCGTCGAGCTCGTGGAGGACGAGGCGATCCGGGCGCGCATGGCGGCCGAGTATCGGACGAGCGGCTACGTCTGGTGCCCGCATTCGGCAACGGCGGTGGAAGCATATACCAGACTGCACGCGAGCGAGCATGCCGATCGGCCTTGGATTGCCGCCGCCACCGCCCATCCGTTCAAATTCGCCGAAGCCATCGAGCCAATTATCGGCGCAAAAGTCGAGGCGCCGCCGATGCTGAAAGCGATCCTCGGCAGGCCGGCCGACAAGCTCACGATCCCGCCGGAATTGGACGCATTGGCCGAAGCCCTGGAAGAGCGCACCCTCGCGGCCGCCTGAGAATTTCCCTTAGCGATCCGCTCCGCTCGTCACGGCGCCGTGCGAGGCAGAGCCGACCAGCCGTGCATATTTCAGGAAGGCGCCTGTTGCTTCGCGCGAGGCGTTCCATTCCGGGGCCGACCGGCTGCCCAAATCCGCGTCGGTCTCGATCACCCGCCCTTCAACGTCGATGACGATCCTGTCCCCGGTGCGGAGCAGTGCGATCGGTCCGCCCCGCGCCGCCTCAGGCGAGATGTGGCCAACCATGAAGCCATAGGTTGCGCCCGAAAAGCGGCCGTCGGTGGCAAGGGCGACGTGGTCGCCGAGACCGCGGCCCTGGAGGGCGGCAGTGACGGCGAGCATTTCTCGCATGCCGGGTCCGCCGACCGGACCTTCGCCGCGGATGATCACCACGTCCCCGGCCTGGATTTCCCCATCGGTGACCGCTTGAAAACAGGCCTCTTCGCCATCGAACACTTTGGCATGACCTTCGAAGCGGAGCTTGCCGTGCCCGGCCAGCTTCACCACGCATCCCTCGGGTGCGATGTTGCCGTAGAGAATGCCGAATCCGCCCCGCTCCTTGAGAGGGGCATCGGCGGACAGGATTACCTCTTGATCCCTCGTCTCCCTCGCATCCCGGAAATAGGAGAAGAGCGAACGGCCGGTGACGGTCTGAGTGTCGGTGATGAGTCCGCCCTCCATCAGGCGGCTGCCGAGCAGGGGCGTGCCGCCCGCTGCGGTCATATCCGGGGCCATGAAGCGGCCGCCCGGCTTGAGGTCTGCTATCACGGGAGTGGCTCGGGAGACTTCGTCGAACAGGTCGATGCTGAACTCACTTTCCGGAATGCCGGCCTCGCGCGCGATTGCGAGGAGATGGAGGACGAGATTGGTGGAGCCCGCCGTGGCGGTCCCGGCGACGGCCGCGTTGCGCAGGCTCTCGGCCGTGATCAGGCTGCGCGCGTTCCGCCCCGCCTTTAGAGCCTCAACAACGATGCGGCCAGCCTCGGCCGCCGCGGCCGGCTTGCCGGGGTGCACGGCCGGAACGTCGTTCAAGCCCATTGGCGAGAGGCCGAGGAAGCTCATCGCCAGCGCCATCGTGTTGGCGGTGAACTGACCTCCGCAGGCGCCGGCTCCGGGGCAGGCGGCCTTCTCGACCGCTTGCAGCTCCTCGTTACCGATCCGGCCTGCGCTATGTGCGCCGACGGCCTCGAAGACATCCTGGATGGTGAGCGCCCTGTCGCCGAGGCGTCCCGGCATGATCGAGCCTCCATAGAGGATCACGCTCGGAAGATCGAGCCGGGCGGCGGCCATCGCGGCGGCCGGGATCGTCTTGTCGCAGCCGACGAGGAACAGCACGGCATCGAGCGAATGGCCGCGAACGGCAAGTTCGGCGGAATCGGCAATCGCCTCGCGGCTCATCAGCGAGGCCCGCATGCCGCGGGTTCCCATCGAGATACCGTCTGTCACCACGATGGTGTTGAAGTCGACCGCCGTACCGCCAGCCTCCTCGATCCCGCGGCGCGCATGGTCGGCAAGCGCGCGCAGGTGCATGTTGCAGGGGGTGATCGTCGACCAGCTGTTGACGATCGCGACCATGGGCTTTGCGAGTGCCTCGTCGTCGAAGCCCGCTGCCCGAAGCATCGCGCGTGCGGGCGCCCGGGCGGGACCGTCGAGGATTTCGCGGGAGGGTAATGGAGAGGGTGGCATCTGCTGAGTATTCTCGATTGGATACAATAGCCGACCGGTCAGTCGGCGAACTATAAAGCATAACTTGCTCTTTTCTGACCACAACTGCAATTTCAACTTGCAGGAGCGGAGTTGATCCCTCATAGCGGCGATGAATGGGATCCCAACTCGGAACCCACTGACAAGGGGCGAGATCGTGCAGCCGACCTATGTGCTGATCGATGAGTGGAAGGCTGAGGCGAACGTCGCCGGCCGTTCCGACCTTTTTATTATCGTACTTACTGGCTCACATGGGAGCGGCCGAGGCTCTGAGTAGAGGTCCACACAGGACCGGAAACCCAGAACCCCCGCTCCTCACCGGAGCGGGGGTTTTCTTTTGCGCGACGAAGACGAAGGAGAATCCCGTTGGAAAGAATCTACACCGATAAGGACGCCGACCAATCGGTCGTGAAGCGGGGCACCGTCGCAATCGTCGGCTATGGCAGCCAGGGGCGTGCCCATGCCCGCAATCTGCGCGACAGCGGATTCAACGTGGTCGTCGGCGCAAGGAGCGGCGGCGGTGCCGATCGGCGGGCGCGAGCCGACGGCTTTCAGGTGCTCTCGCCTGCCGACGCGGCTCGCGTAGCGTCGCTCGTGGCGCTCCTGACGCCCGACATGAGCCATCGCGATGTCTATGCGCGGGAGGTCGGGCCGAACATGTCTCCCGGCGACGCGCTGCTCGTGGCGCATGGTTTCTCCGTCCATTACGGCGAGATCGTGCCGCGCCGCGATGTCGACGTCATCCTGGTCGCGCCAAAAGGCCCCGGCGACCTCGTGCGGCGGGAATTCGAGATTGGCCGGGGCGTCCCCTGCCTTTTCGCCGTCCAGCAGGACAGCAGCGGAAAGGCCCGGGACAAGGCCTTGGCCTACGCTTCCGGCATCGGCGGCACCCTCGCCGGCGCGATCGAGACCAGCTTCCGGGAGGAGACGGAGACCGACCTATTCGGTGAGCAGGCGGTGCTTTGCGGCGGCGTCACGGAGCTCGTCACCACCGGCTACAGTGTGCTGGTCGAGGCCGGCTACAAGCCCGAGGTCGCCTATTTCGAATGCCTCCATGAGCTCAAGCTGATCGTCGACCTGCTCTACGAGGGCGGCCTGGCCAAGATGCACCAGTTCGTTTCGGAGACTGCCAAATATGGCGATCTCGTTTCCGGGCCGCGCGTCATCAACGCGGAGACGCGGCAGCGCATGCAGGAGGTGCTGCAGGATATCCGGAACGGCCGTTTTGCCTTCAACTGGATCGCGGAGAATGAGACGGGCAAGCAGAATTACGATGCGATGCTTGCCGCCGACCTCGATCAGCCGATCGAGAAGGTGGGCGCGCGGCTGCGCCAGCACATGGCCTGGCTGCAGAGCCAGCCTGACGCGAAGGCGGCCTGAATATGGCGACGCTCGCCGCCAAACCGCACCCCGATGCCGGTCCGGCGCCGAAGACCGGTGCCCGGATGGTGGTCGAGGCGCTCGAGCGCGAGGGCGTGCGTCACGTTTTCGGCTATCCGGGCGGTGCGATCATGCCGCTCTACGATGCGCTGCCGGGTTCGAACCTGCAGCATATCCTCGTCCGGCACGAACAGGCGGCTGCCTTGGCCGCGGACGCTTATGGGCGGGTAACCGGCGAGCCCGGCGTCTGCATCGCAACATCGGGTCCCGGCGCCACGAACCTGGTGACCGGGATCGCCAATGCCTTTCTCGACAGCGTGCCGATGGTGGCGATCACCGGGCAGGTCGCAACGCCGCTCATCGGCACCGATGCCTTCCAGGAGGTCGACATTTTCGGGATCACCCTCCCGATCGTGAAGCACAGCTTCCTCGTCCGCCACACCGAGGAGATCCCACAGGTCTTCGCCGATGCTTTCCGGATTGCGCGAAGCGGGCGGCCGGGGCCGGTGCTGATCGATCTTCCAAAGAACGTGGCCGCTGGCGAAGCAGTCCCGGTAGAGCCCAAGGTTTCGACGGCGCAGCGGCTGACCCTCGATCCGGAACTGATCGCCCAGGCGAATGCCATGATCAGCGAGGCCCGCGCTCCGATTCTTTACTTCGGAGGGGGCATCGCCATCGCCCGGGGCGAGCGGGCGCTGCGCGATCTTTCCCAGCGGACGGGAATTCCGTCGGTCGCCACGCTGAAGGGGTTGGGCGGTGTGCCGACCGACGCCGAGGCGTTCCTCGGCATGCTGGGCATGCACGGCATGCGCGCGGCCAATATGGCGATCGACGAATGCGACCTGCTGATCTGCATCGGCGCCCGCTTCGACGATCGGGCGACAGGGCGGCTCGACAGCTTCGCCCCGAGGGCCAAGGTCATCCACATCGATGGCGACGAGGCGGAAATCGGCAAGCTGCGCCGGCCGGAAGTGGGTCTCGCCGGCGATATCTCGGCAATCATGGATCAGCTGACGGCGGTGCCCTCGCAGGCAGCAGCCTGGCGGGAGCAGTGCCTCCGCCAGAAGCGGAAGTGGGCAATGTCGTACGACGCGCCGGGAAATGGCGTCTATGCGCCGGCGCTGCTCAAGCAATTGTCGGAGGCAGCGGGCGAGGACGCGATCTTCACCTGCGACGTGGGCCAGCATCAGATGTGGGTGGCGCAGCATTGCCGCTTCAACCGTCCCCAGGCTCACCTGACCAGCGCCGGTCTCGGCACGATGGGCTATGGCATCCCGGCCGGCATCGGAGCGCTGCTTGCATCCCCGGAGGCGACCGTGATCACCGTCAGCGGCGACGGATCGATCATGATGAACATCCACGAATTGGCGACGCTGCGGCGCTACCGCCTGCCGCTCAAGATCGTCCTGTTGGATAATGCCCAGCTCGGAATGGTGCGCCAATGGCAGGAGCTGTTCTTCGATCAAAATTTCTCTGAGATCGACCTCGCAGATAACCCCGATTTTGCCGAGTTGGCGCGGGCTTTCGGTATCGAGGCCTTCACCATCGACCACCGCTCGGAGGTGCCCGGTGCGATCAAGCGGCTCCTCGGCACGCGCGGACCGATCCTCTGCCATGTCCGGATCGACCCGCGGGAGAATGTCTGGCCGCTGGTTCCGCCGAACAGCTCCAACGTCCAGATGATGGAGCCGTCGCGGTGAGCGGCCGGATCGAGATCGGCTTCGCCAATGCCGAGGGCGCGGTGCTCCGCATGCTCGGCGTAGTCGAGCGGCGCGGGTTCGAGCTTCGCGGCATCTCCATGTCGGAGCGTGACGGCCAAGGCGCGCTGTCGCTCGAGGTTCAGGCTCGTTTGCCGGAGCGCAGCCTGGAAGTCGTCGCGGCTCAGCTCCGACGGCTCGACGACGTCCGGCAAGTTTCCTTCTCCACCTCAGGTCCAGGTGCCTCTTCATGACTGACCATGTGCGCATTTTCGACACGACCCTGCGCGACGGCGAGCAGGCGCCGGGCTTCTCGATGACCCCTGAAGGCAAGCTGCGAATGGCCCACGCCTTGGCGGCGCTGAAGGTCGACGTCATCGAGGCCGGCTTCGCCGCATCTTCCGAAAAAGACGCACACGCAATCTCCGTCATTGCCGAGCAGGTCGCTGGGCCGATTATCTGTTCGCTGGCGAGGGCAAGCCGCTCGGATGTTCTCGCCGCTTCGGCCGCGCTTGCGCCGGCGGCACGCAAGCGCATCCACGTGTTCATTGGCACGAGCCCCACCCATCGTCAGGCCAAGCTCCACATGCGGCCGGATCAGGTTCTCGAAGCGATCCGCACCGCCGTCTGCTATGCGCGCGGCCTTGCGGACGATGTAGAATTTTCCGCTGAGGACGCGATCCGGACGGAGCGGGATTTCCTGACCGAGTGCCTGTCGGTCGCGGCGGTGAGCGGCGCGTCAACCCTCAACGTGCCGGACACGGTCGGCTACACGACCCCCGACGAGATCTACGATCTGTTCCGCTTCCTCTCCGAGCATGTCGATCGGCCGGAGGGAACGATCTTCTCGGCCCATTGCCATGACGATCTCGGAATGGCGGTCGCCAACTCGCTGGCCGCAGTCCGGGCCGGCGCGCGACAGGTCGAGTGCGCGGTGAACGGCATCGGCGAACGAGCCGGCAATTGCGCGCTCGAGGAGGTGGTGATGGCGCTGCGCACCCGCCAGGATGCATTCAACCTGCGCACCCAGATCGACACGACCAGGATCATGGTTGCGAGCCGCACGCTGGCGCAGGTGACCAACACGCCGGCGCCGCGCAACAAGTCCATCGTCGGCGCCAATGCATTCGCCCACGAATCCGGCATCCATCAGCACGGCGTGCTCCAGAACCGCGAGACCTATGAAATCATGAAGCCGGAGGATGTGGGCCTCAGCACCGACGGCATCGTGCTCGGCCGGCACAGCGGCAGGCACGCGCTCGCGGCGCGCGCCCGGGCCCTCGGCCACGTGCTGACCGGCGAGGCCCTGGACCGGGCGTTCGCAGCCTTTCGCGAGGTCGCCGACGAAGTCGGAGTGATCGACACGGCGAGGTTGTTAGCGATCCTCACCGAGCAGCGGACCGGCCGGCCGCAACGGCTTTGGAAGCTTTCGAAGGTCGATATCCGGGCTCCGGTTTCCGAAAAGGCTTGGCCGGTTGCGCGTGTCGAGCTGGAGCATGGCGAGCGGGGACGCGTTACCGACATCGCTTCAGCGCCCGGCGCTCTTGACGCAGCCTTTGCCGCGGTGAGCCACATGATCGGGGTTCCCGCCCGGGTGGATACCCTCGAAATGCAGTATCTGGCCGCCGATCCGTCGGAGCCGAGCCACGACGGCCAGGGTGCCAGCGTCCTCGTCGAAATCACGATCGATTGCGATGGCGAGATCTATGCGGGCCGGGCGCGGGCTCGCGACATCCTGCCCGGCTGCGTGTCCGCTTATATCGAGGCTGCCAGCAATGCGGAGGCCGTAAGGGCACTTCGCCACGCTCCTGCCGTGACCGAAGCAGCCTGAACCTGGGAGAAAGACGTGCCGAATATTGTAGTATTGCCTGGAGACGGCATCGGTCCGGAAGTGACGGCCGAAGCGGTGAAGTGCCTCGAGCTGCTGTCCGACAGCTGCGATCTCGAACTCACCTTCGAGGAGCATGCGTTCGGCGGTGCCGCCATCGATATCGATGGGGAGCCGCTTCCGGAACGAACCTTGGAGGCCTGCCGAAGGGCCGATGCGATCCTATTGGGTGCGGTAGGCGGACCGCGATGGGACAACTCCCCCGTCCGGCCTGAAGCGGGTCTGCTCAGCCTCAGATCGGCACTCGGCCTCTACGCGAACCTTCGCCCGGCACATGTTATCGCCGGGCTTGAAAGCCTGTCGCCGCTGAAGGCGAGCGTCGCGACGGGCGCCGACGTTCTCGTGGTTCGCGAGCTGACCGGCGGCCTCTACTTCGGGGACAAGAGCCACGGAGAAGAGAGCGCCTCCGACCTTTGCACCTATTCGAGGACCGAGGTGGAGCGTATCGCCCACGTCGCCTTCAAGGCCGCCCGGGGGCGGCGGCGGAAGGTAACCTCGGTCGACAAGGCGAACGTGCTCGCCACGTCGAAGCTCTGGCGCCGCACCGTGGAGGTGGTGGCGCTCCAATATCCCGATGTCGCGCTTGAGCATCTCTATGTCGACGCCGCCGCCATGGCACTTGCGACCGCGCCCTCCCGCTTCGACGTGATCCTGACGGAGAACATGTTCGGCGATATCCTGTCGGACCAGCTGTCCGCGATCGGCGGCTCGATCGGCCTTGTTGCTTCGGCAAGCCTGGGTGAGAGCGCGCCGATGATGTTCGAGCCGATCCATGGCTCCGCACCTGACATCGCTGGCCGCGACGTTGCCAATCCTGCCGGCGCGATCGCGAGCGCCGTGATGCTGGTGGATCAGGCGCTGGGCTTGCCAGATGAGGCGGCGCTGCTCGCCAAGGCCTTGGAGCAGGCTCTTGTCGACGGCTGGCGGACGGCCGATCTGGACGGGGAGCACGGATGCGCCGGCTTCGGCGATAGGGTGCGTGAAATGTTGGAAATGCGTCTTGGCAGGCGCATGGCGATCATGGAGCTCATCGCCATGAACCGGGGGTGCTGCGCGTGAACGAGCGCCCGCGTACCCTTTACGAAAAGATCTGGGACGCGCACGTGGTGGAACGGCGCGAAGACGGGACCTGCCTCATCTACATCGACCGTCACCTCGTGCACGAAGTGACATCGCCGCAGGCCTTCGAAGGGCTTCGTTTGGCCGGGCGCGGGGTACGCCGCCCGGATCTGACGCTCGCCGTCGCTGATCACAATCTGCCGACCACCGCCCGGGTGGACGAGCGGGGCGCGCGCCTGCCGATCGCGGACCCGGCAAGTGCGGAGCAGCTTGCAGCCCTCGAAGCGAATGTCGCGGAATTCGGCATTCCTTACATCGAGGCGACAGCTGCGGAGCAGGGGATCGTCCATGTCGTCGGGCCGGAACAGGGCTTCACCCTGCCGGGAACGACAATCGTCTGCGGGGACAGCCACACGGCTGCGCATGGAGCGCTTGGCGCACTGGCGTTCGGCATCGGCACGAGCGAAGTGGAGCACGTCCTCGCGACCCAGACGCTGCAGCTGAAGCCCTCGAAGACGCTGGAAGTGCGGGTGGAGGGAAAGCTCGGCTTCGG
>JALYGI010000520.1 GCA_030777185.1 Pseudomonadota bacterium | reverse complement strand
GCGGCGATCGCCGAAGCCACGTCCGGCACATGCTCGAAATTAACCTTTTGGCCAAGCGCTTTTGCAAGCGGGCTCATCTCTTCGCCGACCAGGATGGCATAATCGACACAGGCGGTCTCGATCGGCTCGGCCAGACCCGCGTGGAAATCGCCGGATCCGGGGCCGAGTTCGCGCATCGCGCCGAGCACGGCGATGCGGCGCCCCGTGATCTTCTGAGCGGCGAGCGTCTTCAATGTGGCGCGCATCGAAGACGGGTTGGCGTTATAGCTTTCGTCGATCAGCAGCGCTTCGCCGCCGGCGGCCGCGATGTGATGGCGCTCCCCCCTCCCCTTGAGGCCCGGCATATCCGCGAGAGCGAGGCCAGCCTGCGCGAGATCGCCGCCGAGCGCCTCAACCGCGGCGATGACGGCGAGCGAATTCGACACCCAATGCTCGCCCGGCTGGGAGATGGTGTAGGTGAGCTCTCCGCTCGGAAGCGCGGCGCTGACCAGGGTGCCGCCTGGTGTGGCGATTGACTCTCGCGCGCGGACATCGGCTCCGTTGCCGAGGCCGAAGGTCAGGACCTTGGCCGCATGGGGCCGGGCGGCGGCGAGCAGCCGGTCCCGATGTGGGCTGTCGAACGGCACAATCGCGGTGCCGCCCGGCTCCAGCCCCTCGAAGATCTCGCCCTTGGCATCGGCAATGGCTTCGTCGCTGTCGAAGAATTCGCGGTGCGCCGAGGCGATCGCGGTCACGATGGCGACATGCGGGCGCACGAGGCGAGTGAGCGCGGCGAGCTCGCCGGCATGGTTCATCCCCATTTCGAACACGCCGTAGCGCGCCTCTCGCGGCATCCGGGAGAGCGAAAGCGGCACGCCGGTATGGTTGTTGTAGCTTTTGACCGAACGGTGTGCCCGCCCCGGAGCCGAGCGCTCGAGCGCCACGAAAAGCGCCTCCTTCGTGCCCGTCTTACCGACCGAACCAGTGACCCCGCAAATCTGCGCCTGGCTCCGGGCACGGGAAGCACGACCGAGATCATCGAGCGCCTGGATTGTATCGGCGACATGGACGTGCGGCCGGCTTATCTCCTGACTGACCAGGGCTCCGGCGGCACCTGAGGCGAAGGCCTTCTCCAGGAACCGGTGGCCGTCCGTCGCTTCGCCCTTCATCGCGATGAAGAGGTCACCGGAGGTGATCTCGCGCGAGTCGAACGCAACGCCGTTCGCCTCGAATGCGCCATGCACGGCGCCCTGCGTCGCCTCCGCTATTTCCCCGGCGGTCCAGAGCGGGCTCATGCGGCGCACTCCCGGGCCACGGTGACGTCGTCGAACGGCAGCACCCGGTCGCCGATGATCTGCCCCTGCTCATGGCCCTTCCCGGCCAAAAGGATGATGTCGTCGCTGCCCGCTTCGGCAACAGCGGCGGCGATGGCTTCGCGGCGCCCGCCGATCTCACGCGCGTCGGGGGCGCCTTTCAGGATGTCGCGCCGGATTGCGGCTGGATCCTCGTTCCGGGGATTGTCATCGGTCACGATGACGTAATCTGCCCTCTCGGCCGCGACGCGGCCCATTTCGGCGCGCTTGCCGACATCGCGGTCCCCGCCCGCACCGAAGACGATGATCAACCGCCCGGCGACGTGCGGCCGCAGCGCCGCGATCGCCGCTTCGATCGCATCCGGCGTGTGGGCATAATCCACATAGACCGGGGCTCCCGCGCGGGTGATCACCGCGCGCTCGATGCGTCCCCGCACCGGCTGGACCCGTGCAAGGTGCCCCAAAACCTGCCCCAGCTCGCCTCCGGTGGCGAGGACCAGCCCCGCCGCGGTCAGCGCGTTCGCCGCCTGATAGGCGCCGATCAGCGGCAGGACGAGGCGGTGCCGTTTGCCCTCGGCTTCGATCGTCAGGGTCTGGCCCAGCTGGCTCGGCATGCGATCGAGGAGGCGGAGCGTCTCACCCTTCGCGCCGACCGTGATCAGCCTCAGCCCGCGTGCCTCGCACAGGCGAGCAACCTCCCCCGACTTCGGGTCGTCCATCCACAGCACCGCCGTTCCGTCCGGCTCGACCACTTCGGTGAACAGCCGCATCTTGGCGGCGAAATAAGCCTCCATAGTGCCGTGATAATCGAGATGGTCGCGCGTGAAGTTCGTGAAGGCGGCGGCGCGGACCGGCAGGCCCTCGGTTCGATATTGCGAGAGGCCATGGCTCGAGGCCTCGAATGCGGCATGGGTGACACCCTCGCGCGCCAGGCCCGCCATGTTGGAGAGGAAGGTGACGATGTCGGGCGTGGTGAGACCGGTCGTCACCTGATCGTCGGCGGTGGTGACACCGAGCGTCCCGATCGAGGCAGCGTGATGGCCCGCCATCCGCCATAGCTGGCGGGTAAGCTCCACGTTCGACGTCTTGCCATTGGTGCCGGTGACGGCGACCACAATCTGGGGGAACGGCTTGAAGAATTTCGCGGCAAGCCGGGCGAATTCGCGCCTTGGCTCCTCGGCGGCGACGTGAGCCGCACCGGCCACCTCCACCTCCGGCCGGGCGACCACAGCAACGGCTCCGGCGTTCACTGCATCAGGGATGAAGTCCTCGCCGTTGAAGACGGTGCCGCGAAAGGCGCCGAACACCGTGCCCGGCGCCACCTTCCGGTGATCGATGGCGAAGCCGGTGACCTGAG
>JALYGI010000519.1 GCA_030777185.1 Pseudomonadota bacterium | reverse complement strand
GCGCTCCTCGATGTCGGCGCCACGCTGACCGCCGATCATTATGTCGCGGGTCAGATGGTCGACATCCAGGGCGTGACCCAGGGCAAGGGCTTTGCCGGCGGTATGAAGCGCTGGGGCTTCGGCGGTCTTCGCGCGACCCACGGCGTCTCCGTCTCCCACCGCTCGCTCGGCTCCACCGGCCAGCGCCAAGATCCCGGCCGCGTCTTCAAGAACAAGAAGATGGCGGGTCATATGGGGGCAAAGAACCGCACGCAGCAGAATCTCGAGATCGTCCGCACCGATGCGGAGCGCGGCTTGTTGTTCGTGAAAGGCTCCGTGCCCGGCCACAAAGGTGGCTGGCTGCTGGTCAAGGACGCGGTCAAGGTCGCGCGCCCCAATGCTGCTCCTTATCCCGCGGGCATCCGCGCCATCGCGCAGGAAATCGCCCATGAAGAGGCTCCCGCCGGGCTGGTCGAGGACGCTGCTGTCCACGAAATGGCTCCTCTGCCCGGAGCGGAGGAAGTGGCGGCCGGTGTGGCGGCATCCGACGCTCAGGCCGGCGCTGCGACCGACAACAATGAAGGCCAGGAAGGCTAAACGATGAAGGTTCCAGTCCAAACCCTGGGCGCCGGCGCCGGCGGCGAGATCGAGCTCAACGAGGCCGTGTTCGGTGTCGAGCCGCGCGCCGACATCCTGCACCGCGTCGTCACCTGGCAGCTCGAAAAGCGCCGCGGCACCGCCCGTGCCGCCCGCGAGCGCTCCGATGTCGCCCGGTCCGGCAAGAAGTTCGGTCGACAGAAGGGCGGCGGCACCGCCCGTCATGGCGACAGGCGCGCGCCGATCTTCGTCGGCGGCGGCAAGGCGCACGGCCCCCGCGTGCGCGATTTCAATCCGTCGCTGAACAAGAAAGTGCGTGCGCTCGGCCTCAAGATGGCGCTCTCCACCAAGGCGCGTGACGGCAAGCTGATCGTGATGGAGAATCTTGACGTCACGGAAGCCAAGACCAAGGCTTTGAAGGAGCAGCTCGGCGCGCTGAACCTTGGCAAGCGTGCCCTGGTGATCGACGGCGACGCGCTCAACATCGGCTTTGCGCAAGCCGCCTCGAACCTTCGCGAGATCGATCTTCTCCCGGCGGTCGGCGCCAACGTTTACGACATCCTTAAAGCCGAGACGCTGGTGCTGACCCGCGCCGCGGTCGAAAAGCTGGAGGCCCGGTTCAATGGCTAAGAAGCCTCAAAAGGCGGCGATCGCCATCAATCATTACGACGTGGTGCTCGCGCCCCACATCACCGAGAAGACGACCCTGCTCTCGGAGCACAATGCGGTCGTGTTCAAGGTCGCCAACGGCGCTTCCAAGCCGCAGATCAAGGCTGCGGTCGAGGCCCTGTTCGGCGTCAACGTGCTGGGCGTGAACACCATCGTTCAAAAGGGCAAATCGAAGCGCTGGAAGGGCCGCCCCTACACGCGCTCGGACATGAAGAAGGCGATCGTGACTTTGGCCGACGGCCAGACGATCGACGTCACCACCGGTATCTGAGGCTCAGGTCATGGCACTCAAAACATATAATCCGACGACCTCGTCGCAGCGCGGCCTGATCCTCGTCGACAAGTCGGCGCTCTGGAAGGGCAAGCCTGTCAAGGCGCTGACCGAAGGCAAGCGCAAGACCGGCGGCCGCAACAACAAGGGCCATGTCACCTCGCGCGGCATCGCCGGCGGCCACAAGCAGCGTTACCGCTATGTCGATTTCAAGCGCCGCAAGTGGGACATGTCCGCCACGGTCGAGCGGCTCGAATATGATCCCAACCGCACCGCCTTCATCGCGCTGGTGCGCTATGAGGATGGCGAGCTCGCCTATATCCTGGCGCCGCAGCGTCTCGCCCCGGGCGACGCCATCATCTCCGGCCGCAAGGTCGACGTGAAGCCGGGCAACGCCATGGAGCTCGGCCAGATGCCGGTCGGCACCATCGTCCACAATGTCGAGATGAAGCCCGGCAAGGGCGGCCAGATCGCGCGTTCGGCCGGCACCTACGTGCAGGTTGTCGGCCGCGATCGCGGCATGGTGATCGTCCGCATGAATTCGGGCGAGCAGCGTTATCTGCGCTCCGACTGCATGGGCACGGTCGGCGCGGTGTCGAACCCCGACAATCAGAACCAGAATTTCGCGAAGGCCGGCCGCAACCGCTGGCTCGGCCGCCGGCCGTTGACCCGCGGCGTCGCCAAGAACCCGGTCGACCACCCGCACGGCGGCGGTGAAGGCCGCACCTCGGGCGGACGTCACCCGGTCACTCCCTGGGGCAAGCCGACCAAGGGCGCCCGCACCCGGCACAACAAGTCGACGGATAAGATGATCATCCGTTCGCGCCACGCCAAGAAGAAGAGGTAATCATGGCCCGCTCCGTCTGGAAAGGACCGTTCGTCGAACTGTCCCTGCTGAAGAAGGCAGAGGCTGCGCAGGACGCTGGTGCGCGTGCGCCGATCAAGACCTGGTCGCGTCGTTCGACGATCCTGCCGCAGTTCGTCGGCCTCACGTTCAA